>JBIPNA010000217.1:0-5978 GCA_044375665.1 Catalimonadaceae bacterium | reverse complement strand
TTTACTTTTCTGCCTTGCTAAGTCTTCCGGAACTGACTTCCGAAGAGGTAGGGAAAAGGGTGGATAAGTTGCTTTTGGAATTGGGACTATTCCATGTCCGAAATCTGAAAGTAGGATCAAGTTTAAGTAAAACTATTTCAGGCGGACAAAGAAAGCGACTCAATATATCACTGGAGCTCATCCGGCAGCCGGCAGTCCTTTTTGTTGACGAGCCGACTTCAGGACTTTCCTCCCGCGATTCGGACAACATCATGTCTTTGTTGAGGGAATTGTGCTTCAAGGGAACCATTATCTTCACGGTTATTCATCAACCCAGTTCTGATATTTATAAGCTGTTCGATCAGCTTATTTTACTGGATGTTGGCGGATATGCCATTTTCCATGGAAACCCTATAGAAGCGGTTTCCTATTTCAAAAAGAGCATCAACCACATCAGCAGCCACATCTCTGCCTGTCAGGCTTGTGGAAATATCAATCCTGAAGTAATTTTCAACATCATTGAAAACAGGGTTATTGATGAATTTGGAAATCCGCTCAACGACAGGAAAACAACGCCTAAAGAATGGTTTTCAAAATTCAGGACCACTTTGCCGGAACCGCTTCCCGGCAAGGTAAAAACAAGTCCACTTAAAACTGCAGCCAGGCCATCTTTGCTGCTTCAGTTTTTTGTTTTTTTCAGCAGGGACTTTCTCAGCAAAATAGCCAACCGTCAATACATCTTCATTACACTTGCTGAACCCGTTGTCCTTGCCCTTATCCTTGCTTTTATTGTCCGGTATTTCCCGGTTTCGACAGCCTTTTCCAGTGTTTACCACCTTTCGGAAAATGTCAATCTTCCCAGTTTCATTTTTATAGGCATCATCGTTTCGATTTTTATGGGGCTGTCCTTATCGGCAGAAGAAATCTTTAAGGATCTGAAGCTGCTGAAAAGAGAGGAATTCCTGCTGCTATCCCGTTTTGGCTATCTCACTTCCAAAATCACCATCCAATTTTTAATTTCAGTTTTTCAAACGATCCTTTTTGTACTTCCTTCAGCCTATCTGATTGGGAACCTTGGACTATTTAAGGAATATTTCATTGTATTGTTTTCCTGTGCCTGCTTTGCCAACATCCTGGCTTTAAACATCTCAGCAGCACTTCCGAGAATCAACACCATTTACATCCTTATTCCCATATTACTGATTCCGCAGCTCATTCTCGGCGGGATAATCGTCAATTTCGACCAGATGAATCCTGCAGTTGCCCGTTATGGGAAAGTGCCCATTGTAGGAGATCTGATGGCCAGCCGGTGGGCTTTTGAGGCGGCCTGTCTGGCCCAGTTTCGGGAGAACGACTACGAAAAACAGTTTTTCAGAATCGATAAAGAAATCTCAAAAGCTTCATTCAAGCTGGTGTATTGGCTTCCGGAAATGGATAATATTACCAACCAACTAAACGAAGCACTTATGGAGGGGAAGCCACGAACCATGAATCAGTCTGTGGCCCTCACTCAAAAACACTATTCCCTCTTGCTTTTTGAAATTTCTAAGGAAAACAAGTTCAATAAATTTTCAAGATTTCCGGTGGAGGAACTCAAACCAGAAAGAATTTCGCTTGAAACAGTCCTTGCCCTGGAAAAATATTTTGCCAGTCTGGAACGCCTTTATCGAAAAAAACTTGATTTATACCAGTCCAAAAAAGATCGGTTGGTCAACCAGATTATTCAAATGAAAGGAAAAGAAGGTTACCTGAAACTGTTCCAAAAAAACCACAACGAGGCATTAGAACGGCTTGTCCGGCGTTCAGGAGAAGAAAATCGGATTCTCCATGCAGAAGGGCACCTCGTACAGCAAATTGATCCTGTTTTTAATGACCAGATCATTCCAAATCACCCGCTTGATTACAGGGCTCATTTCTTCTCCCCTCACAAATATTTCCTGGGTTTTCAGTTCGATACCTTCTGGTTTAATATTTCTGTGATTTGGTTGATGGTATTTGGATTATTTTTGTCGCTTTATTTTGACCTCTTTAAAAAAGTAATGTCCACCAGAATCTTAAAATAAATCATCGGTTTACATGCACAAACTACACATTCCCGGTCTGCTATTTCTTCTTCTCCTGATCCTGGGATCCTGCGGAGGGGGAAGCGACCAAGCTCAGGAAAATGATACAGCAGCAGAAGACTCTCTGCTACAGGATACCACGCTGGCGCAAGTCAAAAAAGTGGTTCACATTTTCCCTTCTCATTTAAAAGTAGCCCGCCTTTTTAAAAATGCAGGGCTCAAATATGAATCTTCAGTTTTGCTCTCCCCTGGTTCGGCCAATCAATTGGTGAATACCCAGGATAAAGCATTTGGACTTGGATTTTATGGAGTTGACATGGCTTATACTGCCATCAACAACCAAACCCAGGCTTCGATCAGTTACCTCAAGGTATCTAAAGAATTGTCTCAACAACTGGGTCTGGAAAGTGTATACGAATCGAATCGGTATCTCCAGAAATTTCAGGACAACATGAACAACATGGACACCCTGGAAGCGCTTATCCGGGATCTGTTTGCCGAAACGGATGCTTTTTTGAAGGACAACAACAAACTGGATGTTACCCTGCTCACATTCGCAGGAGGTTGGACGGAGTCGGTTTACATAGCTGCGACTTACGCCAAATCGACCAAAAATCAGGCCATTATTGAAGTGATCGGCGATCAGTTGATCTCATTGGATCCTTTGATCCGGCTGTTGGAGGAAAACCAGACAAACTTCGACAATAAGGCTTTGATCAAACAACTTACTGAAACCAAAAAGATTCTGGAATCAGGAATTGTTAAAGCCGAAACCGAAACCGAGCCGATGATTTTCCAGTTGACCGATGCGCAATTGGATGAGCTCTTGAAAAAATTAAAGGAAATCCGTTCTAAAGTCAGCAACTCTTAATCCGCCACCATGAAATATTTTTTAATATCATTCATACTTTTCTTTAGCCTTTCTTCGGCACAGACTGCTTTTTCTCAGTGTAAACTAAAAGAGCTGAAAGCAGCCTATCTTGAAAAAATTAAACCTTATGAATTTGAGGGGATTTCTGCCGGAATTATCTTCGCGGGAGAAACCACAAGCGTTTCTGTTTCTGTATTCAGAAACCAGAAATACCGCCTCTTTTTCTACTCAGACGGGTTTGAAGGTCCTGTAACGGTGAAAGTAATGACCAGAAACCGCTATGTTTTATTCACCAATAAAGACGATCCTACTTTAGACAAATACACCTTCGTGCCTAAAAAAACCGAAGATTATTTTGTTGAATTTTCCACTCCTACTTCCGCAAATGAAGATGCAAGAGGCTGTGTAGCCGTCGTTCTTTGTTCAAGAGGTTATTAGAAGGTTGAAACTTTTTTTTGTAACTTTCGTGCATAGGCCAAATAAGAAAACTGCTGCATTATGAAACGTACAACTTCCTTCACTGCTTACCTACTATCCGGATTGATGATCATAGGATCTTCTCTTGTCATCCAGGCTCAGGGCTCTTATGTTTTTAAAGTCCTTGGCGTATCCGGAACTGTCAAAAAACACAACGCTACCGGTGATGTAGTACTCACACCCGGAACCAAACTCAATTCAGATGAAAGCATCATCATCGAATCCGGCTATTGCGGTTTGATGCATTCTTCCGGAAAAGGGCTGGAGGTTAAAAAACCCGGAACCTATACCATTGCTGATTTGTCCAAAACAATTGCAGCCAATGGCAAGCAAGGCAAAGTCTCCGATCGTTATGTAAACTATGTGATGGGGCAGCTTACAAAAGAAGAGGCCGAAGACATCAACGCTAACCACCGCAAATACATGGAGGTTACCGGATCGGTAGAAAGGGCTTCAACGGTTTACAACATCAAATTACTTGCTTTGAAATCCAATGAAGTTTTGCCAAAAGCATACACTTTATCGTGGACCTCAAATGCGAAAAATGCGGAATACCAGCTCGAAGTTTTCAACCTTTTTAATGAGAGCGTATTTACAGCCAAAACAAAGGAAACCTCAGCAGCTGTAGACTTCGCCCCACTTTTTGCCAAACACGGAAAAAACCTGCTTGTAAGCGTAAAAGTGGTTGGAAATTCTGATTTCAAATCAAACGAATACAGCTTTAAACTGGCTGAAACTTCCGAAGAGCTGGGCCTTTCGGACGAAAAAACTCCTGCAAGCAATATGATCAATGGTATGATTTGTGAAGAAAACAAATTGTACCTTGATGCGCTGGCCTACTACAAAGAAGCCTCAACTCAGGAATCAAATGTAGAAGGGTACAAAAAAGCTTATGACCAATTACTTAGTCTGGTAAACCGAACCAAATAGGTACTTGTAAAACGTAAAAAAAATCCACCGGAAAAGTCGGTGGATTTTTTTTTGCTATGCCTCCTGAAAAGCGAAGGAAAATAATGAAAATTGCCTTCCGGTTTTTACCTTGCCTGAACTGAATTTATGAAGTTTTTTTCACTGGTTTTCTCTTTGGTTTTCTTACTGTTTGCTGCATTGCAATACAATGACCCTGATCCCTGGTTATGGATTCCGGTGTACCTGATTTCTGCCTATACAGCATTTTGCAGCTTTTGGAATTACTACAACCCTATGTTGATCATGTTGCTTATGTTGGGCTACTTTATTGGGACATTGTATTACTTCCCTTTGTCTACCTTTTCAGAATGGATTCATGTGGAAGAGCAAGCCCGTTCTTTGGAAATGAAAATGCCTTTCGTTGAGGAAGCAAGAGAAAGTATGGGCCTGGCCATTTGCTTCCTTGTGAATCTTGTTTTTTTACAGACTGGATTTAAAAAGGCAAAAATGCCCGGTTACAACCTGGGATATTTTTACAAATCAGAAAAGGCCAACCGAAACCACGCAGCTTGACGCACTCAGGATTGAAAATATTGATTCTCAGCTCCTACGATGTCGGGGGCGCTTCTATAGCTGCATTTCGTCTGCACCAGGCGCTTTTGGGTGCAGGGGTAGAATCGAAAATCCTGACTTTGCACCGAACCCTAACCCACGTACCTCAACACTATCAATACCAGAATCCTCCGGGCTGGAAAAACAAAATCAAACTTAAAATCATTCAGCGATCGGAGCATATTCAGCGAAATGCCCTGCATCTTCCCCCGGGAGAAAGTCTCTCAGGTGAATTCAGCCACCCGCTTGCCGCATACGATGTCACCAGTTCCCCACTTTGGGATTGGGCCGATGTCGTCAATCTTCATTGGGTAAATGAATGGATAAGTCTTGAAAATCTGGTAGCCAAAGCCGGTAACAAAGCCCTGGTCTGGACAATGCACGATATGCATGCCTTTACAGGAGGCTGTCATTATTCCCATGGTTGCGATGCATTCGAAAAGGAGTGCAAAGAGTGTCCCCTCCTGGCCCGGAGCTCCAATCCTAACCTTGCCAATCACTTCTGGAGACTAAAAAAAACTGCCCTCAACATTGCCCATCCAAGGCTTTTCATCACAGCTCCCTCCTCCTGGATGGCCTCCATGGCTGCACGAAGCAGTTTGTTTGGACATTTGCATGTAGAAAGGATTTTTAACAGCCTCAATACCCAGATCTTCAAACCCCTCAATCAGGAAATGTGCCGGGAAGTACTCGGTTTACCGCCCGGGAAGAAAATGGCCCTCTCGGTTTTTCAAAGCCTCAAAGACAGGCGAAAAGGTTTCTCACACCTCATTGCGGCCATCCAACACCTGAAAGATCCTGAAAACTACGTCCTTTGCACTGTTGGGAAATGGAATGAAGAGCCCATTCCCGGACCTGTTGAACACCGGCATCTGGGTAGTATTCAGGACGAAAGGTTGATGGCCATAGTTTACAATGCAGCCGATGTTTTTGTTCATCCTGCAATGGAAGACAACCTGCCCAATGTGGTCGTAGAATCACTTTGCTGTGGCGTACCGGTGGCAGGTTATCTGATTGGCGGCATGCCCGAAATGGTGGAGGAAGGCAAAAACGGATATCTGAGCCGG
>JBIPNA010000216.1:0-5986 GCA_044375665.1 Catalimonadaceae bacterium | reverse complement strand
CGAAGAATCCAAACCGCAACCGAAGCCCCACATCGGGATTCCGGGTTTTCCATTTCCATCCGGGCCGCTCGTTTCTTTGGTTTACCTGGGTTTCCTTTCCGACCCGTACCAAAGCGATTCTCCGATTGAACCCAGGCAAGGATTGGAAAGGAGTAGCCGGGAAGATTCCACTTTTGGGCTGGGCTTGGGGGAGAACTTCAAAATGAATTGTGGGGTGCGGATTTCAAATGCAGCAAAGGCGCACAAGACCCTACTATAAGGGGTTGAAATTGCAAGTGCTGAACAGGGGTGTACGGGTGTCAGATATTGCGTTTTTGTTTTTGTAGAATGGTGTTCTTTCCCACGGTATAGGCGTACACCGATGCAGGAACATACTGTAGTTTTATATGGTCTATTTCTTTGGTCCCCTCCTTATCAATGGTTGTGACCAAGGCGGTTGGAAGGTTGTTTTCCTTTAAATAGTGCAAAAGAGCTTTCAGGTCCCCCGGCTTTTCAAAGAACTGGTTGCTCCACTTGATTTCTACAGCCCACTGCGGTTTCAAATTTTTATCATCCAGTTTAACCATATCAACCTCTCCCTTCTGCCATCGTGCATAGTAGGGCGTAAACCGATCTCTGTGCAGCCATTGCGCATAAATGGCTGTCTCTACCATGTTGCCAATAAAGGGGTCCGTCGGCTGCAGGGGAGAAAAAAGCGCACTGCGCAAAGAAGGATTTGTCAGATAGATTTTGAACTGTGTCGCCCGTTGAAATTGCTTTGGTTTATTTGAAATTTTATGCACCACCTTTATTAAAAAGGCCGCTTCCAGATATTCGATGTAGCGTTTAATTGTATTTTTTTGAACGCCTGAATTTTTACTTAATTCTTCCAGGCTTACTTCTCCGGCACTGTTGTAGGCAATGGCCGTAAACAAGGAATTTAGCTCCTGCACGTCCCGGATTCCATAAAGACTGGGCAAATCTCTCAGCAATACTTTGTCAATGATATCGCTTCGGATGTATCGCCCGGGATTGCTTTGAATTTTTTCTGAGAAAATTACTTCCGGATATCCACCAAAATTGATGTAGTCCAAAAAATGCCTGTTCAATTCATGGATGTTGTTCGTGCTGTAAAATGTGGTCAGACTGCCTTGCCAGTCCAGGTTGGTTTCCGTGATGAGCCGATTCAGCTGTTTCAAATGGAGAAACTCATTGAACGTCAACGGTGGCAGCATGAAATCTGTAAAGCGCCCTGCGCCACTCTCATTGCTTTTAAGTCGTAATGCAGCCGCAGCCGAACCCGAAACCACGAAACGGGTATGCGGATAACTGTCGACCAAAGACTTTAAATGCACCTCCCAGTCTTTTAGATATTGGATCTCGTCAAAGAAGACATACCAACCTTTGGGACTTTCCTGCCGGGTTGCCTTCCGGCAAAAGGCAAACAGTTGCTCTAAATTGATTTTGTTATAAATGGGTGTTTCAATCGATATGAAGGCCACTTTCAAAGGATCCATTTCATTTTCAAGCAAATGGTGCACCGCATGATACATCATGACGGTTTTCCCAACTCTTCGCGGTCCCATTAAGACCACAGCTCTCCGGACATCAGTCTCTGTTACGAGCGGCATAAACAAGTCAAAGTACAGTCTCCTTTGCATGGAGGTGTAATACTCTTCCACTGCTCCTGTCGCCCACCAGGGATTCTCAAACCGCAGCCGGTCGAGCACCTGTTCTTCGGAATAAGGAAGTAAAGCCATATTGAAACCATTTAATTCAACGAAACTACGAAAATAAGATCATTGAACTAATCTTAATTTTATAATAATGTTTTTGATAAGGAAAAATGAAGCCAAAATGAATCTTATTTTTTGAATTAGGGTGTCGCTAATAACAACGCCTTCCGATAACCCATATGTTGGCGCAATTCTGGTCCTTGCCTCCGTGAGCTGATTTTTGGAAAGGAAACGGTTCCGGATGATTTTGCTGGAATGGTCCGCCCGGTCAGGCCATGTGATGGGATCGACAGTTCGGAGAGGAACTTCCGGGTGTTTCGTCAAACAGTTTGCCCTTTGCATTGAGTTGCAGGGTGCGGATTGGACATGCCTCTCAGGCAGATCTGTTCTGACAAAGGGGTTTCGAAAGTGCCGATGTTAAACATGGGAACATCCGGGATCTTTAGGACAAAAGGAATTTGGGCGGCATTTCCGGCTGTCCATTCCAAATCCTCATCCCGATGGGGACTCCACCGAAGAATCCAAACCGCAACCGAAGCCCCCCATCGGGGTTCCGGGTTTTCCATTTCCATCCGGGCCGCTCGTTTCTATGGTTTACCTGGGTTTTTTTTCCGATCTGTTCCAAAGGCGTTTCTTCGATTGAACCCAGGCTTGGATTGGAAAGGATCAGCTCAGTCGATTCAACTTTTGGTCTGGGCTTGGGGAGGACTTCAAAATGAACTGTGGGGTGCGGATTACAAATGCACCAAAGGCGCACAAGTTCCAACGATAAGGGTTCGACATTGCAAATGTCGAACAGCGGACAGCAGTGGGTCAGGAACGTGCAAATGCAAGGAGCAGGCTAAAATCGCCTTTGTCGGCTGCCTTTACCGCCAGAAGGTAGGCCGCACGAGCATCGCCCTCCCTGGAAAGGTTGGCAGCTCCCCAGGTGAAAACGGGCAGCTTGTAGATTTTCTCAATGATAATATCGGCCATAAGGCGGCTATGCCTTCCGTTTCCATTGGCAAAGCAATGGATGCTTACGATGCGGTGTTTGAACCGCAATGCAATTTCATCCGGTTGATAGGTGTTGTTTTTGTGCCAGTAACGGACATCATCCAGGAGGTACCGCAATTCGGTGGGTATTTGCCATTTGTCTATGCCCATGTTCTTGTTTGTTTTGCGAAACGCACCTGCCCATGCCTATACATTGGCATACATGCGTTTGTGCACCATCCGCACAAACGCTTCGGTAAAAACGGTGTCGGGTTTAAACGAACGACCCAATGTCCACAATACGGCCTGTTCAATGTTCTGCTGCTCAAATTCGTCGAGTTCGCCACGGGTGGCAATGGTAGGAATGAGAAGCCCTTCCTTCTCTTCTTCATCTATGGGAGTTTGGCCATCAATGTATTCTAAATTTAATCCCATAAGATTTTAGGCACTTCGTTTTGAATGGCTGTTGCCCTTTCCTTGATGGCAGCTTCAATCCGTTTTTTTGAATTGGCCTGTTCTTCCAACTTCATGGTGTTGGCAGTCCGCATGACAATTTGGGTGGCCACCTCTGTGGCCCGTTTTTCAATTAGGGCATCCAGCGATCCGTCATTTGGTACAAAGGCATATACCAATTGCATATCCATAGCACGGGCAATTTCCCGAAGGGATTTGATGGTAATGGAACCGTCTTTTTCCCGTTTCTCAATATCCTGTACTCCCTGCTTTGAAACATTCAGCTTTTTTCCAAGTTGTTGCATAGACATGCCAATGGAAGTGCGGATGGCCTTTATCCATCCGGTGGGTGGCATGGCCACCTGTTTGATTGCCGCAAAGCCCAGCATTTTGCTGTTGAGCTGTTGCAGTTGGAGTGATTTCTTGCCCATAAAGTAAAGGTATAGATTGACTTTGATAAGGCGAAAGTAAAGCTAATACTTGACTAATTCACTTATTTTGTAAAGTTATTACTTGACTTTATTGTGTATTTGGTCAAGCTATACCTTGACAATTTCAGAAGTTAATAGCCTGTAAGCAATTGAAAAACAAGACAATTGATGTATTTGGACTTCAGTTTCCTTTAGTGCCCGGCGTTCCGTTTTCCCAAACCCTTGCAGCTGATATGATAGAAAATGTATACACCTCCGCCCAACCCGGTATTGGAAGTTTTCAGGAATCGGTTACAACTGGGCGATGGCTTCTTTTTCTTTTTTCCAGTGGTATGGCAGTATGAACTGTATTTTGCGGATTGCAAATCCTACGATAGGGGTTCGACATTGCAAATGTCGAACAGCGGGATTTGGGGGAGTGCTTCAAAATGAACTGTGGGGTGCGGATTGCAAATCCTACGATAGGGGTTCGACATTGCAAATGTCGAACAGCGGGAATGTCGAACAGCGGGGCCTGCCCGCCTCGGTGGAAGGCAGGGGTGGAATTCCCCTGCATGACTCGATTGGCAACGGTTATTTTTAGTTCGTCCAGGGTTCCCTGGCATTGGCATTCACGAATTTTTCTCCATCATAAATGCATAGTCCTTGCCAACTGCCAAACCAAACTTGCCCTTTTTTGTCCTCGAAAATACTCTGCGTGACATTAGATGTCAAACCATCTTCAGTGGTGTACTGCTTAAAATTTTGGCCATCATATCGGTAGACGCCGTAACCTTCAGCCGTAAACCAAATGTTCCCTGGACTGTCTTGATAGAAATTATACGTTTCTACACCAGCAATAATTCCATCTTTTGTGAAGTTGGTATATGTTTTTCCGTCAAATTTGCTCACACCGCCATTAAATGTTCCAATCCAAATATTTCCTTTTTTGTCTTCAAAAATATCTGCAACACTATTATCGGTAAGTCCATTTTTGGCCGTTAGATGAACAAATTCTCCATTTTTATATGTAAAAATCCCGTTCCCGTCAGTAGCAAACCACATAGTTCCATTTTGGTCTTCTATGATTTTGAAAACCAATTTGTCAGATACCATAGGTTTTTCATTTTCGACTTTTAAATCTGGCAAGGAAAAAGGTATAAACTTTTCACCGTTAAAATGGCAAACTCCTCCTATCGCCCCAACCCAGATAAGTCCGTTTCTGTCAATGGTTAACCCCCAAATTTCCGCATTCACACCTGGAAGTCCTTCTTTGAATGAAAATGTTTTAAATTTTACACCATCGTATTTCAGGAGTCCTTCGGATGTTGCAAACCAAATATTGCCTGCTTTATCTTCTACAATCTCCAAAACCCTGAAATTTGGACTGATTCCAGCGATGATGATTCTTTCAAGTACTCGTCCATTATAGCGGATAATCCCATCTCCATTTGTTCCAAACCAATAGTTTCCTTTTTTGTCCTGATACATTGTCCTTACAAACTCCCTTACCATTCCATTTAAATTGGTGTGAATTTGCGGAAAGGTCGTGCTTTGTTTCAAATTTAGGGGTTGGGAGTTTACTTGATTTTCTAACGAATCAGCAACAGAAATTTCTTTCACTTGTCCTATGCAGGCTGAGAAATGAAGTGTCAGAAAGGCCAAAAGTAAATTTCTTGCTTTGAGCAAAATCATATTAACATTATTTGTAAAACTTTTAAAACTTATTATGGTCTTATTATGCCCTGAGGCTATTCTATTTTTAGGGTTAAAACTATTTTCGAAAACATAGTGCATTTAAGTTAATATACGGAGGGCATTATTTTTTACTTAGGAATTCTTTAATGATTGGAGCAACACTTTCCATATTAATTCCTTTTTTTTGCAATATTTACTGTTAAACCAATCAGTTATGTTTTTTGAACCTTTACTTGAATTGCAGGAATTGCAACATAGTGAGACATTTTCTGTTCCATTTTTTCTAATATCATTAATAATATGCTCCCAAGTTGGTCTAGTCTTATTTGTCTTAATTGAGTCGGTAAATGAAACTCCACAATAAACACAATTCGTGTCCCTTGCTTTAACAAAGTCTTCAACAAATTTCGGTATTCCCCAACGATTTGCCATTTACTATTTATGTCTGTTGGTGTGATAGTCAAAGTCGAAATAATGTCGCTTGGTATTGTAAGCTCCCCGTTTTTAGTACGGCTCAAAAATAGACAGAAGCATTTAAAAGGTTAGAATTGAGGGGACGGTTTTTGAGAGACCTAGGCTTAAGTAAGGTGGGCTTTTTCTCAGGATTTTCCAAGTTTCGGTGTTTGGTCTGGTTTTGCAGTTCCACAGTTGTTTTGCCTTTCCATTTCATCCGGGTTGGGGCTTTCGGGTGGGTTACCAGTGAGGAAAAAGGAAAAGGTTTTGAAAGACCATATT
>JBIPNA010000215.1:0-5997 GCA_044375665.1 Catalimonadaceae bacterium | reverse complement strand
CAAAGGAAAATTGTATCTGAGCAATCTGCAGGCCAATTTTTACACATTTCAAACCGGGGGAAGCCTGATTACTACTCCCAAAACAGCCAATCCATCCAAAGTTGCATACCCAAACCAACAGGGTTTCGACCACATGCAGTCCTTCAATATTGGGGTTACTGCCCGCCCTGCACCCAATGTAATGGCGAATGTGCAGTTCAATATGCTGGGTCACGTGGCCCAGAACCCGATTGATGAGGTCTTTTATGAAAACCGGGGTCGGCCCATCACAGTTATGACCACCAATGGGCCTCAGGTAATCAATTCCAACAACAGGGTTCAGTTGTACCGCAGCTCTTTTTCATGGAACCACAAACATTTCAACCTGACCGGCTTTTACCGGACAGGGCACTACCATTGGGCGTATGAAGGGGATATGTTTAACCTGTATCCTGAAGCAAACTATGGTCCCAACATCGACCTTTACAATGGAGAAGCTCCTTTTGGATTTGAGGTAGAAGGCAAAAAGTTCATCAAGGGCTTAAAGCTTGCTTTCGGACCCGAGCTTTGGTGGGGAGCCAACCCGGCTGTTTTGGCCAAATACTCCCGGAAGCTCAAAGGATTTGATGTAACAGGAATGTTTCACGAAGATATTGTGCAAAGAACCGGTCTTCAGAGCTCCTTTGCTGTTCCTACACCAAAAACCAGAAAGGCATCGGTTGCGGTATCCCGCAAGTTCGACAAGTTTGGTTTCGACATTGGCGGACTTTGGGGTGGACAGCCCCTGAATGGCAGGGTTTTTCAATTGGAGCGGGAAGTGGCCGGAGTTACGACCGTCCTTCAGGATGAAATTAAAAGCTCCGATAATTTCGGTGGAAAAGTAAAACTGACCGTTTCACACGGAATCATCAACTGGTATGGACTGGCTTCCTACATGGGACTGGTGGCCAATGGAGGAATGGATCAAACCCGGACATTTACAGGGTGGAGACTGAAGGATGTAGGTAGTGGAAACATGACCAATGTGTTGAGTGGATTTACCATCACCAAAGGCAATTTCCAGATCGCTCCCAACTTTATGTACCAGAAACCGCTGGAAGGACCTATTGGCGGAAATGTGCTGGCCCCGGGCCGTCCAAGAAACATTCTTGACGATCCTTTTTCGGTTCGGTCCAACAGGGAAACAGTTGGGGGAGAATTGCTCCTCACCTATGATCCTACCCCTGGTACATGGATGTATGATTGGGACAACGACAGGAGTGAGGATGCCAAATTTGCCTTCAGTGCGGATTTTGTTTACCGGCATTTGCCAACCATCCAGGATGCAGCCATTGGTATCCTCGGAAACGGAAGAACGACTTTCGTATTCCCTGGATCTGCCCCGGCGCAGGATTTGTGGGAAGCCAACCTTAGGGTAGTTTCAAAATTGAATTCAGATCTTGGTTTCATTGCCAATATTTACAGAGGTAATGGCCAGGCAAACGGTAGCGATACCCGTACCATTGAGCGCTATGGTTTCGACCTTCGAACCATTTACAAGAAAACCCGCTTGTCGGCCATTGGTAAATTCAACGATTGGGGTCCATTTGATTACCATCGCGATTTTAACCTCACCTTTCCTACCCAATGGATTGCCGACCTTTCTACAGAAGTCGGTAAACCAGATTGGTTTATGATGCCAGGTACAAAAATTGGTCTTCGTTGCACATACCGTACCTTAAACAAGTATTCCAACAGGTATGCTCCGGTATACACAATAGATGCTGCAGGCAATCAGGTGCCCGATCCAACAGCCCTTGGTTTTCCGGATGGAACCGAATGGGAAATCAGAACCTATATTCAAATTAACATAGGTAGTTAAATCAACCTTTAGTGAATCAATTCCATATGAAAATCCAAATGAGAAAGAAGTTGTGGAAAGGTCTGCCCATTCTGGCCCTGGTGCTGGTCGGTATGGCCTGTGAAAAACGTGATTTGGAGGAGCTCAACACAGCCTCGGCCTCAAAAAATGGTGAAGTGTTTACCGATGGATTCAGTGGAGGATTGGACTACCTGGCTTTTGGCAATAGTTTCCTGACCGGATTTAGTGTGGATACAGACGTCAAATACGAAGGATCGGCCTCGATGCGCCTCGATGTTCCAAACGAAGGAAGTCCGGAAGGAGGTTATGTAGGCGGAATTTATGTGGACAGTGCTGGCAGGGATTTGTCCGGTTTCGATGCCCTGACCTTCTGGGCAAAAGGTTCACAATCGGCCACCATCAATGAAATAGGCATAGGAAACGATTTTGGTGAAAACCGGCATGTGGTAACCCTCGCCAATGTGAAGCTGGCCACATACTGGAAAAAATATACCATCCCACTACCGGAGGCCTCAAAGCTTGTTCGGGAAAAGGGCTTGTTCTGGTATTCTGAAGGTCCGGAAGCAGGAAAAGGATATACTTTTTGGATTGACGAAGTAAAATATGAGAAACTGGGCAACATGAAGCCTGTTTCTGCCGCCATTTTTGGCGGGAAAGATTTGATTCAGAATGGGTTTGTAAACAGTAAGGTGAAAGTAAGTGGTATGACCCAGACCGTAAATCTCGTGAAAGATGGAAACCTGACCACCAGCATTTCTCCCTATTATTTCAGCTTTTCTTCATCGAACCCGGACGTGGCCACCGTCGATGCCTCGGGCCTGATTTCAATTTTATCTCAGGGAACCGCCAAAATAACCGCGACCCTTAATGGAGATTCAGTGGTTGGATCTATGACCATCAATGCCGCTCCGTTTCAGTCCGCACCCATTCCTCTGGTCGATCCGTCAAGGGTAATTTCCGTTTACAGCAATACCTACACCAATACCAAAGTAGACTACTTCAACGGGTATTGGCAGCCGTATCAAACCACGGAATCCCTCGACATTGAAATCAATGGCGACAATGTTATTTCTTACTCCAACTTCAATTTCGTGGGCATTGAGTTTCGAAACCCTACCGTGGATGTACGGGACATGACTTATATGCATCTTGACGTGTATACCACCGATCCTATTGTGGCTGAGACCGCCCTTTATGTTGATTTGGTGAATTCCGGCAATCCAACCAATACCCGTGGTTCCCACAAATTCGCAAGTGATTTCCTTATTTCAAAACAATGGAACAGTTGTGAAGTTCCATTAACAATTCTTTCGCAGAAGGACAAAGTGTTTCAGATTATTTTGAATGCACCTGCCAACCTCATGAAAAATATCTATGTGGATAATATCTACTTTCATAAATAAACTCTTGGTTGTATGTGATATTCGTTAGGGTTATTTTAGTTTATTATAATAATGTATTAAATACCTGTTCTCGCCAAAAAAGACCATTTAACACCAAAAAAACTATGATACTAATTCGTTTTAAACAAAAAATTACACCTCTGGTCGCATGGATAGCCGTCATCCTGGCTTTAGGAGCATCTTCAGGATGTGAAAAAAGAGAAGTTGCAGATTTAGAGAAACCTGAATTTCCGAGCAGCGGGAATGTTTTTCTGGACGATTTTACAGGCGATTTGGGATATGGTGCTTTCGGAGGCTCGGATATCCTTGCTTTTCAGGTGGATAAAGAAGTGACCTACAACGGAACGACCCAATCCATGCGTTTTGAAGTGCCGGATGATCAAAGTCCCAGGGGTTCTTATGCGGGTGGGGTATTTATTAGCAATGTAGGCCGCAACCTAACCGGATATAATTGCCTTTCTTTTTACATTAAAGCTACCCAACCTGCAGTCATTGGCTCCGTTGGATTCGGAAACGATTTCGGTGCCTTGAAATACCAGGTTACCATGAGTAATCTCGCAGTAAACAGCAATTGGAAGCAGGTCATTATTCCTATTCCCGATCCCTCAAAACTTACAGCAGAAAAGGGTCTGTTTTATTATGCCTCTGGCCCTGACGCTGAAACCGGCAAAGGGTTCACATTTTGGATAGATGAAGTAAAATTTGAAAAAAGGGGTAATCTGGGCGTTCCTGTCAATAAGTTTTTCAACGGACGTGATTCGGTCGTTTCCGATGCTTTTTATGGAGATAAGGTGGAATTGAACCGATTTATAACCGAAGTCAATTTGCCTTCTGGTGTAAACCAAACCGTAGGGATTGCACCCGGTTATTTTACCTTTTCTTCTTCCAATCCCGGTGTAGCCAGTGTAAATGAAAATGGGATTGTTACCATCAACGATTCAGTAGGTACGGCTACCATTACGGCCAAAGTAGGAGGGAAAGATGCCGGGGGATCGCTTACCATCAACTTCGAAGGGTCTGACTTAAGGCCGAATGTCAGGGCTCCTTTGCCTAATCAGAGTCCCGGCAACGTGGTTTCCATTTTTAGCGACGCTTATCAGGAGCCTACCAGTGTCGTACTAAATCCTTATTGGACAGGTTCTACCACCAAAAGTTCTGAAATAAAGGTTCAGGGTGACAATATCGTAAGGTATTATGATATGAATTATGTTGCCATGGTGGCTGGTTCAAATGTGAATGTATTGGACGCGGATGTTTTTCACCTTGATTTCTGGACTCCTGAAGACGTGGCAGGAAAATCGTTTAAAATAGAGCTTGTTGATTTTGGAGCGAATGGAGCTTTTGGCGGCGGAGACGACCGGGTGGCCATTCTGCAGTATTCACAGCTGACTTCAAAGCAATGGGTGAGCATTGATGTTCCTTTAACTTCGTTTACAGGACCAAGGCCTCAGGCAAATTTAGCCCAGATTGTTTTTTCCTCTACCCCAAATAATTCGCTTACAAATATTTACGTAGACAATGTCTATTTCTACAAAAAGCCGGGATTGCCCATCGTTCCCACTTCGGCAGCACCGGTACCGACTTTCCCTGCTGCAGATGTCATTTCCATTTTCAGCGACAGCTACTCCAATTTAGCCGGGACCAATTTGAACCCGGCCTGGGGTCAGGCTACGATCGTTTCCCAACCTCAAATTGCCGGAAATACCACTTTGTTGTATTCGGGATTGAATTTCCAGGGTACGCAATTGGCCAGCAATCAAGATGTTAGTGCAATGAACTTTTTACATCTGGATTATTATTCAGGCAACTCCACCAGTTTAAAAGTATTCCTCATCAGTCCGGGTCCGGTAGAAACGCCGGTGACCCTCAATGTTCCTACATCATCGGGATGGAACAGCATCGACATTCCGATGTCTTCCTTTGCCCCGGTAAATCTGAGCAGTGTGTTTCAGCTCAAATTTGAAGGAAACGGTACCATTTATCTGGACAATATTCTCTTCAGGAAACCATAAGACAGCACCATCTCATTCCAAACCAAAAGATCTTAATCATGAAAATCCTTTCTAAATTTACAACGAGCCCGGGTTATTGGTCGGGATTCTGTTTCCTGGCTTTGTCCTTTGCCTTTTCCGCCTGTGAAAAGAAATCCGGACAAAACCTTCCCGACCGCTCTTATGAACTCACCTGGAGTGACGATTTCAATGACTCGGTCGGAACCCAGCCCGATACAACCAAATGGGCATACGACATCGGGACGGGCAACAATGGCTGGGGAAATGCAGAATTGCAGTATTATACCAGCAGGCCCTCTAACATTCAAATGGATGGAGAGGGAAATCTGGTGATTACGGCCCGGTCAGAGTCCTTTTCCGGATCTGGTTTTACATCTGCACGCATCAAAACAAAAGGGTTGTTTTCACAGGCGTATGGCCGGTTTGAGGCCCGCATCAAAACACCAACAGGTCCAGGAGTCTGGCCGGCTTTCTGGATGCTTGGTTCCAACATCGACGAAGTTCCCTGGCCTCAGTGCGGGGAAATCGACATTATGGAGCAAAGAGGGCAGCAGCCCGATGTTACCATTGGAAGTGTTCATGGCCCTGGATATTCCGGTGGAAATGCAAAAGGAAAGCCTTATACAAAACTCGATGGCCGGTTCGACACCAAGTTTCATGTGTATGCTGTAGAGTGGGGCGAAGGGTATATCGACTATTTTGTAGATGATTACCTCTACCAGCGGATTACCCCATCCGATGT
>JBIPNA010000247.1:0-5541 GCA_044375665.1 Catalimonadaceae bacterium | reverse complement strand
ACACAGATGTGGACGCCGATACAGCTTATTGGGTCGGAACTGTTGGTCAATTTTGCCCTTGGTCTGGTCGTCCGGTAAGAGAAGTATCAAATCCATTAGGTACTAATGACCCGATTTTTGAAAATAAAATTTTGCTTTATCCAAACCCGGCCAGGTACGAATTAAACTTGAAATGGAATGATTTTAATAATATTTCTGTCACAATTTTTAATTCAGTTGGACAAATTTCCCCTGCTTTTTTTCTTTCAAAAAATAATAGCATCATTGACATTTCAGGACTACCGAATGGACTGTACTTTATAAAAATTGATGCTGGGAATAAAACAGGATTTAAAAAATTAATTATTGATGGAAATTAAAAAACGAACCGCCAAAAGAACCTGCAATAAATTGCCTTCTCATTGCTCCGAAGACACATTTATGCTTAATCAAACATTGGCTCTCCGCATCAAAATTCAACCACAGGTAAGATCAACAAAACGCTGAAAGCAGATGAATATAACCAGCTTTTCAGCAAAAATTATGGCCTCTTCTCAAATAACATCGCGGCAAAAATTCCATTCCAAAATGAGTCATAAAACTTCAGTTTCAAAATGCACAGATTTCTTAGTAGGTTTTCTGGCATTCATTTTTACTTCTGTTGCATCTGATGCGCAGGTTTTCCAGACAACATCCTCATTCCCGACTGCCAGGTATGCACATGCCACCGCCCCAAGCAACAACGACAACATTCTGATATTTGGAGGTGTTTCTGCCAGCGGTTCAAACATCAGCAGTGTGTATGAATACAGCACCGCCAATAATACCTGGTCGGGAAAAGCAAGCATTCCCAATTCCGGGGGATTGAGCAGATCGGCCTGTGTGAAAGCAGATTCAAATACGATTTATCTTTTCGGAGGAAGCAAAAACGGCGCGCAGGGTCAGTCGGATAAGATTTTTAAATACAACATCGCGCAGAATACCTGGCAGGTAATGAGAAGTCTTCCCGATGGGATTGGGAGGGAGCAACTTCAAGCCACCCAGATGAACGACTCAACCATTTTTTTGAGTGGGGGTCTTTCGGTCATTTCCGGGAGTTTGATTTATCAGAATACCTGCTACACCTACAATACAAAGAAGGATACCTGTATTTTCGCTGGCGAGCTGCCAAACGGGGCAATCAACCACAGTGCAAGCCTGCTGCCCAACGGAGAAGTTTTGATCACAGGCGGTTTTGATGGAAGCGCCGCACATAACCATGTTACTGTTTTTAATTTGCTAAGCGGTTTGAGAACCATTTCAACAAACCTGTCCACCGGAGTAAGCTCACATACTGCGGTTCGGGCCGGGGGAAAAGTTTACATCTACGGCGGCTTTAATATCCCAGCCTTTACCTACTCCAATGAACTTCATGTGTATGATTCTGAAACAGATTCTTTATACCTGCTTGCCAATGGACCATATGGTTGCTCACAACAGGCAATGGTTTCATTCGGCAATTCCATTCTCATTGCCGGCGGAAACAAACTCCTTGACAATGGCTCGGTGGGAGTTACCAGCGAAGCTTATCTTTTCAATATTCAGACCAATGAATTCACGCCGCTTTCACCAATGCCAAGTCAACGCAGCGAAATGAGTTTGGCCCCAATCGGAAATTCCGGGAAATTTTTGTTTTCCGGTGGTCATATCAGTGCCTCAGAACCCTATAATACAGGCATCATTTACGATGCCAACCTGACTCTGAAAGCAAATAGTCCAGAACAAAAAGAAGCGCTGAAAATACATTCAGATCCGGCTGGAAATCAGATTTTCATTAAGGCGGGCTTAGAACTTCTGCAAAAAAAGTATACCATTTTCGATGTTCGCGGAAAGACCCTCAGGGAGGGAATGCTGAATGAAACACAGACCCGCATTTCTACGCTGGAATTTACCCCAGGAGTGTATCTGATTTCCATTGATGGTAAAAAATCAGCTCGCTTTTTGGTTGACCGGTAAAGCCGGAAAATTTCAGCATTCCCAAAAGAATGAAATTGAAAAGAAAATAGGCAATTTCTGACAAGGCAGCTTTTGGCTTAAAGGCTACTTTTGTTGGCAGGATTTGCTTCCCGATTAATCCAACGATGATAAGAATGAAACGAATCGACATAGTTCTGTTGCTGGTGCTTCTTCTAACCAGCACTTCCGCCTTCAGCCAGATCAGCCTTCAATGGGTGAAGCAATTGGGCGGGGGCTTTGATGTTAACCGCCCGCTCGGACCCAGCCCGGATGCCGATGGCTGTATTTCCAGAAAAGCCTATTCGGTTACCACCGATAACCAGAACAACATCTTCGTGGCCGGTTATTATGCAGATTCCACTGATTTTGGCAATGGAGTCTGGATGATTCCGCCCTCCAACCATAAGAATGTGCTGTTTCTTGCCAAATACGACAGCTCAGGCAATTTTCTGTTTGTAAAGAATTTTTACGGTATAGGAAATCCGGCAGGCGGTCATCGATTTGACAATGTATTCATCCGTGCAGATGCCGAAGGAAATGCTTTTTTGGCTGCCTGGCTTCGGGGCGGGCAGACCGATCTGGATCCGGGCCCGGGCACCTTCTCCGGGCAGGCCGGCCGGACTTATCTCATCAAACTCACGCCCGATGGCAATTTCGTCAATGCCGTTCAGGTGGCCTGGGCCTTTTCCGGTGTCACCGATCCTGCATTCATAGCGGCCAGCTATAAACTCGCGGGCGGGCGTTTTTATATAAATGATGGATCCAAGATTTACCGTTACGGCCCAAACCTCAACCTCGACCTTACCATTGATGCCCGAAGTTCTTCCGGACTCGAAACCAATGAATTCAATTCCTGCAGCTTTACTTCCTTCGAGGTGGATCCCACTGGCCTCATTTATTGCAGCGTATTATCCTACGGAGCGGTGGGCTGCACCATGGACAATGCCAATCGATGGCTGGTAAAATACTCGGCCAATGGTACCCGTTTATGGACAAAGCCTTTCATCAGCGCCAGTAAGATCAGCCTTTATAAAAACCGGATAAGGGCTTCCGGCTACTTACCTTACCAGCTGCAAATCGATGCTGATCCCGGTCCAGACTCCTTTCTTGTTTCCGGTTCGGCTGATTTTCCCGGCTTTATTGCCGACTTTGATACATCTGGCCAGTTTATGCTTGCCCGAACCGTGTACCGCTTAATGGGCGACAAAAATTACGGCCTCAGTGCTTCTGCCGCCGTGAGACGGGTAGCGGGAACCTTTTCTCCCTCTGACATGAATACAACAAATGATTCCTTGCGCTATCAGTATGAGGATCAGTCAGGGCCAGGTAGTTTTCTGGCAAGGGGGATAAACGATTTTGTGGTTTGCATCAGCGATGAATACGAAAACCTGTTTTCGCTGGCCCATTTTGGTGGTGCGGGAGACGAAGTGGTTTACGACTGGACAGCCGACCGTTCCGGAAACCTGATCCTGGCCGGTACTTTCTGTCACGATGACGATTGCGATTATGATCCCGGCCCGGGTACGGTAAAGCTTTTCAATGCCTTTATGCAGGGCGACCCGGTTTTTCAAAACCGGATATCCACCGCCATTTTTCTGCTCAAACTAAAACTGAATCCTTAAACCATGCATCCGATGAATCGCTTAATACTCCTGATCCTGGCTGCATGTTTATTTCAGGCCAGATCCATAGCACAGCTACCCACTACCGTAAGAGCCTTATTTCTCGGTAATAGTTATGTGACGACCAACAATCTCCCGCTGCTGATAAAGAACGCGGCTACATCGGTGGGCGACACCCTGATTTTTGCTGAAAACTGTCCGGGAGGCTATACTTTTTCCAACCACCTGAATGACCCAGTAAGTCAGGTACAGATGAGCGAGCCGCAGTGGGACTATGTCATACTTCAGCAACAGAGCGTTTTGGGTTCAGCGATTTGCAATGATCCCTACAACATTGCGCCCAACGCTTTCGAACCAAGCAATTTGCAAAGTGTGATGGACCTCAAGCTGCTGATTGATGCGGAAGGCGCAACACCGATGCTTTACATGACCTGGGGAAGAAAGAATGGCGAAGCCTCTTTGTGTGCCCAGTTTCCGCAGGCGGGATATTATTGCACCTATCAGGGAATGGATTCGCTGCTGCAGAAGAACTACATGCAAATGGCAGGTCCCAATATGTGGTATCAGGAGCGCCTGCCAGTGGCAGCCGTAGCAGCAGTCTGGCGCTTTGTCCGTACGAATCATCCGGAAATTGAGTTGTACAGCTCCGACGGATCGCATCCTTCTATCGCGGGTTCCTATCTGGCAGCATGCACCTTCTACAACATGCTTTTCCGGAAATCAGCGCTCGGCATCACATACAACCCCGGCCTGCCAAATGCGGCGGCCTCCAACATCAGGCTAGCCGTGAATGAGGTAATCCACAGCAATCTCCAAAACTGGAATGTAGGCTATTACGATCCGGCACCTGATTTCAATATCGAAGACATCAATCCGGCCACATCAACCGTTTTATTCAAAAACGAGTCGAACAAACTGCCTCTTTTTGGCAGTTATCATTATCAGAATTTCAAAAGGTATCAATACCGCTGGAGTTTCGGCGATGGTAGCTTTTCGAATGAAGTATCTCCTGCACATACATTCAATGCACCTGGCGTGTACACGGTGAAGTTATATGCTGCTTACAAGAACGGAAGTTTCATGGACAGCGTTAGCCGAATTGTACGGATCGGTGGGCCGCTTATCGCGCTGAGTGCGGTAGCCGAAAGTGAATTGGAAACGGCCGTGGCCAGCAACGACAGCCTTTCATTTCCAACCAGTATGGTGGGCGATACCACATCGAGAATTTTCCATGTGTATAACCATGGCAATCAGCCACTCACCATCAACCAGCTTGACTTCGGCGGAAACAGCGCCTGGTCGTATACGCTGGACAGCACAACAATCAACCCGGGAAGAAAATCCATACTCACGCTGCGGTTTCATCCGGTGGCTGCAGGTGCGACGGAATCGCTGTTGAGCATACAATCGAATGATAATGTTTCGGGTACTTTCTACCTGAATCTTTCCGGCAGCGGAATCGGGCAGAACCATGCCTATGAAGTGTACCGAAACAACACGATTTTGCCGGATGAGTCCAGCATTGATTACGGAGATCCATCCGCACCGCAGGAAATCGAAACCCTGCTAAGGCTGAGAAATACGGGCAACATGCCCCTGAAAATCAAATCCATTTATGTGACAGGAGATACCGCCGCTTTTTATGCGGTGGCCAGGTCCATGACGTTGAATCCCGGAAACAGCCAGACCATTCCGGTCAAATTCCGTGTAACCGATACGCTTTCACGCACAGCCTTCCTCAACATTTCCACCAACCATCCAAGCAAGCCGCTGTACCGGATTAAACTAACTGCATGGCCTGAAATCACCGCACTGCAACCGCTTCTGGAAGATAAGCTTGCCATTTATCCCAATCCTGCAGGAGATGAAGTGAATGTTGCTCTCGGTCATGGGCCTATTACCGGATACAGGCTTTCCGATATTCAGGGAAAAATAGTGGATGAGA
>JBIPNA010000214.1:0-6035 GCA_044375665.1 Catalimonadaceae bacterium | reverse complement strand
CCGGAGTTGGTACAGGAATTCCATTTCAGGAAGGCCCAGGACCTTTTCAATATAAGCCGCTGTTTTCATGGAATACAGGAGCCAAATGCTCCCCGCCACCGCAAAAAACACAACCGGCGATTCCAGGCACAGGCGCATCAGATATACATGATCCTGAATTCGGAACATTCCAAAGCCAACGAGCAAAACCACCAGAAAAAACCCGGCGTTCTTCCTGTAAAAGGGCAGAATCAGGGCTTTTGACAAAAAAGAACCAATCTCCGGTTTACGCATGATCAGGCGCCAAAGTCTTATTTGCAACCCGATATTTATGGGATACAATTTCCACCTCCAGGGGAAATTTCTGATGGGAAGACAGTAAGAAGTTCACTCCCTCGCCATGCTGTTTCAGAATAAGCGACACGAGGCGATCTACAGTTTCAACGTCAAGCGTAATCAGGGGCTCATCGAGAAACATCCACCTCGGCCTTCCGAGGAAAGCCAGAACCAGGGATACTTTCTTTACCATACCGCTTGAAAAAGTTCCAATGTTCTGCTCATAAAAGGATTCAATACCAAAATGGCGAACCAGGGATATAGCCTGATTTTCAGGAGCTTGCTTGGCTTTTCCTACAAAATGGACAAGGTCTTTGGGCGTAAGAAATCCTGGAAACCGGGGCTCTGCTTCTGCAAAATTTGCCCGAAGCCGATAGGGAACCGGATCCCTGCCCTGTTCCCAGGTATCATCGATCGTTACCTGACCTTCAAAAGGAAGCAACCCTGCAAGGGATTTCAAAAAGGTGGTCTTACCCGACCCATTCTGCCCCAAAATCCAATGAATTCCGTCCGGGATACGCAGTTCCGGGATGTCCATCGCCAGGGTCCCCTGGTATTTTTTCCGGAAGTTTTGGATCGTCAGCATGGCAGCGGCAAATATGCAGAACTTCTTTTCCCTTACTTTTCAAATCTTGCAAATAGAACCCCTGAAAATTGGGAGTCGTATCATTCGGGGCTTTCCCTCCTATTGTCGGGCCGGGCCCTTCCGTCCAAGTCCTCGCCCCGAAGGGCGCTGGTTCGGAGCCGATGGACTCAAATCAAATCCGCCCGTCGGGCCTGTGGGCTTTCCCGTGCGGTCCCTAAGCCAAATCCCAATTTCAAGAACCGTATTTCAAACAACTGCGTTAGCCCAAAGATTTTATCCTGGTTGGCCATTCAGGAAATGCTCTACCTGCTCCCAGGAAGGAATGCCGGACTGGGCTCCCATTTTTTGAATGCTAAGTGCAGCCGCAGCCGATGCCCTTCTCAATGCGTCGGATTTATGGTCGGGTGAAAAAAAGCACCGGGAGAAATACGCACAAAACACATCTCCGGCACCTGTGGCATCGACTACATCGACTGGAAAAGCAGGCGAAAATGACATTTGTTTACCGCACCAAATGGCCCCATCACCACCCAGGGTCAAAACAACGTTCGGAATACCCATAGAGGTTTGGATGTATTGGCAAATCCGCTCGCCCGAATTTCGATCGGTTATCTCCCAACCTGCCAGGCTTTGAGCCTCGGTCTGATTGAGCACCAAAACTTCAACCTTTTCAAGCGTGGAACGGGTCAAAGGAAAAAATGGGGCCAGATTGAGAACCACAGGGATTTGCCGGCTTTTTAGTACAGAAATGCACTGCTCTACCACATCCGGCCTCAATTCCATCTGTAACAGCGCATATCTAAAAGCTTGATTTTCGTTTCCAAGGACCTGCTCCAAATGACCTGCTTCAAGAAAGCGATTGGCCCCCGGAGCAACAGAAATACTGTTTTCCCCATTTGCCCCAACGAAAATACCCGCAATCCCGGTAGATGCGTCCATCGATTGGAAGATTCCGTCCACCAGGATGCCCAGGGCTTTCAGATGGTCAAGGTATTGAGTGCCGAAAGCATCTCTACCCAATGCCGATACAAAACAAACCGCTTCTCCCGAGGCTTGAAGGGCAATGGCCTGGTTCGCCCCTTTGCCTCCATAAAATTGTTTAAATCCCGAACCGGTAAGGGTTTCTCCAGGTTGGGGCAACTGGATATTGGAAAAAACCAAATCGACATTTGAACTTCCAACGACCAATGCCCGGTTGATTGAACGTACCATAAAAACAAAAAACCCCGGAATTCCGGGGTCATATGGGTTATAGGTGGTGTAGATTAATAATTTCTTCCTGCCTGAATCATAGCGCAACGGAAACCGATGGTTGAACTACAGGAATCCTGCGCCCAGAACCTACGGTTACCTGGAGAACACCAGTAAGCGGCATCAGCCCAGGAACCTCCCTTGTAAACACGCGGGTGTTTGTTTTTCCGTCCGATGTCAAGATCAAGTGGGTTTTCACCCGCTGTAAAGTTCCCGATCAGAGAGTTTGATTTGTCGTATTGTTCTTTGATTTGATCCTTATACTCGTTCCGACGCAAAGGATTTAAGTCTTCCACATCCTGAAAAGACAGGGTCCGGTAAACATCCATACACCACTCATTTACATTACCCGCCATGTTGTATAGGTTAAAGTCATTGGGAGGAAAAGCGTAGATGTGGTCTGTAATCATAGCGCCATCGTTAAGCTTTCCTGCAATACCGGCATAGTCACCACGTCCCCGCTTGAAATTACACAAAAACTGACCCATTTGTCGTCCATACGGATTGCGGAGTGAGTGGCCATCCCATGGGTATAACCTTCTGTTGGTTTGGTTTTCATCCCCATATTGAACACCAATAAGGGCCTGAGCTGCGTATTCCCACTCTGCCTCAGTTGGGAGACGATAGTCAGGAACTACAATCCCTGATTCAAGAGCGATACGACCATTTGCATCAAATGCAGTTGGGGGCACATCAGCGTCTTCAGCCATCTTTTTATTGACCATTTTGGAACGCCAAACACAATAATCAGCGGCTTGCTCCCATGAGATTCCAACCACAGGATAAAAACGGAAACCAGGATAGCGGAAATAATGATCGCGATAGGGATCATTAAATGACAATTCTTTTACCCAAACATTGGTGTCGGGAAGAGCCTGCGCATACAGTTCTGCATTTTGCGTACAGTCCTGACGGATATAGAACATGTACTCCAGCCAGTGGATGTTGGCAATTTCAGTTTCATCCATAAAGAACGACATAATGGTTACCGTCCGCTCCACATTGTCGCGGGAGTACATTACATCTTCTTCTCCGGTACCCAGAACAGTCCGTCCACCTTCGATGTAAATCATGTTGGGTGCAGGGGGCTGACCTTTAAAATCCTTGAC
Source organism: Catalimonadaceae bacterium (assembly GCA_044375665.1). Taxonomy (GTDB): domain Bacteria; phylum Bacteroidota; class Bacteroidia; order Cytophagales; family Flexibacteraceae; genus CAMDMI01. The sequence continues at coordinate 2,774 of JBIPNA010000214.1, read as the reverse complement.
AATAAAGCCTTCGTCACCGTCGTCTTTTCCATAGACCAATCCGGTTGTAGTGCTTTTGTCCCCTGGATTCACACTGGATGGTTTTCCTTGCTGACAGGAAAACAAAAGGCTGGTCAAAGCAATGACCAAAAGCCCTTGAAGGAAATTTGATTTTAAGATATTCATAACCTGAAAAAAATCGGAATACTGAGATGCCGTTTCGAAATGCTAAGGTAGAAGTTCGCCTGAAATGGAGATTGGAAAAATTTCCGGGAAGTCTGTCTATGTAAGGCTATCAGCCAAAAGAGAGACTTTATCGCGAAGCACTTCCACCACACCAGAGGAAATTCCAAAGGAAAGTTCCTCTCCGGAGGTCTGGATGCGTACTTTCCCTTCCTTCAGAGCGCCAACTAACGGGGCATGATTCTCTAATATTTCAAAATAACCATCGATTCCTGGAAGAATTACCGAAGTAGCTTCTCCGGCAAACGCCTTTTGATCGGGGGTAATCAGTTCAACCTGCATGTCCTGAATGTTTCCTGGTTGGATTAAGGTCAGATTTATCTGGCTTCAGACATAAGTTTTTCGCCTTTGGCGATAGCATCCTCAATGGTTCCAACAAGGTTGAATGCTGCCTCTGGCAAATGATCCAGTTTGCCATCCATGATCATGTTAAATCCTTTGATGGTATCTTTAATATCAACAAGAACACCTTTCAATCCTGTGAACTGCTCAGCAACATGGAAAGGCTGTGACAAGAACCGCTGCACACGACGCGCACGACCTACAACCAGTTTGTCCTCTTCTGACAATTCATCCATTCCAAGAATGGCAATGATGTCCTGAAGTTCTTTGTATCGCTGAAGAATCTGTTTAACCCGCTGGGCTGTTCCGTAATGTTCAGCGCCAAGGGTGGCTTCATTCAAAATTCTGGATGTGGAGTCCAAAGGATCCACGGCAGGATAAATTCCCAATTCAGAAATTTTCCGATTCAACACTGTGGTTGCATCAAGGTGAGCAAAAGTTGTGGCCGGAGCTGGATCGGTCAAGTCATCTGCAGGCACATAAACGGCCTGAACGGAAGTAATAGATCCTCTTTTTGTTGAGGTAATCCGCTCCTGCATAGCACCCATTTCGGTCGCAAGCGTTGGCTGATATCCTACTGCAGAAGGCATCCGGCCCAACAAGGCAGAAACTTCAGATCCTGCCTGGGTGAAGCGGAAGATATTGTCAATGAAGAAAAGGATATCCCTTCCCTGGCCGGTACCGTCGCCATCCCTGAAATATTCAGCAACTGTTAGACCTGAAAGAGCCACACGGGCACGGGCACCTGGAGGTTCATTCATCTGACCGAATACCAGGGTTGCCTGTGATTTGGCCAATTCTGTATGATCTACTTTTGAGAGGTCCCATCCGCCTTCTTCCATGCTGTGCTTGAAGGCATCACCGTATTTAATTACGTTGGACTCGATCATCTCACGAAGAAGGTCATTTCCTTCCCTTGTGCGCTCTCCTACTCCTGCAAACACAGAAAGTCCAGCATAGGCTTTGGCGATGTTGTTGATCAATTCCATAATCAATACGGTCTTACCAACCCCGGCACCACCAAAAAGACCAATTTTTCCTCCTTTTACATAAGGCTCGAGAAGGTCAATTACTTTAATCCCGGTAAAAAGCACCTCTGATGAAGTGGAAAGGTCTTCAAACCTGGGAGCTGAACGGTGGATTGGAAGCCTTGACTTTCCTTCCGGTGAACTAATTCCATCGATAGCTTCACCTACCACATTGAACAAGCGACCTTTAATATCGTCTCCGGTCGGCATAGATATAGGTGCTCCCATATCGACAACTTCCATTCCACGAAGCAAACCTTCTGTAGAATCCAGTGCGATGGTCCGGACTCGGTCCTGACCAAGGTGTTGCTGGCATTCGAGGATGATTTTCTGACCGTTTTCTTTGGTGATTTCCAATGCATCCAGAATTTTCGGCAGTTTGGCATTCTCAGAATCGAAGGCCACATCCACTACGGGACCGATAACCTGGGTTATTTTTCCTTTGTTCAATGACATATAAAAGCGAAGGTAGATGGTTCTCTAAATCGGACCGCAAAAGTAAGAGTCTATCCTTATAAATAAAAGGAAAGTAAAAATTGACTTAGAAAGCTGACAATGAAGCCATTTTAAGTTATTCTGAACCAATGTTTGGTCAATGGTTATTTCTAGCCATCCTGAAAATGAAAAAAAATTATCAGGTGCTGGTATCACCGAAAGAAATTTCTCCTAATTTCGCGGTCCCAAAAAAGTGTTGCGAGCATGAAAAGGACATATCAGCCGAGCAGGCGAAAAAGAACAAACAAACACGGTTTCAGGCAACGGATGTCAACCGTAAACGGCCGGGCTGTCGTAGCCCGCAGACGTGCACGCGGACGTAAAAAACTGACTGTCTCCGACGAGCGTAAAGGGAAATAATGCTTCCCGGATTTAGCTCTTGCAGCCACGCATTGTCGTGGCTTTTTTTGTTTGTTGAAATTTCCTGAAATGGAACGTCTCCTCCCCAAATCGGAAAGACTTCACGGCCAGAAAGCCATTGATAAGCTGTTTTCGGAAGGCGAAAAATGGCAGAACTACCCCATGCGTTTTATTCTTTTGCATGAGCCGATGCCCACGCCCGGAATCCAGATGTCGGTATTGATTTCTGTCCCGAAAAGGAATTTCAAACATGCCCACGACAGGAACCGTATAAAAAGGCAAATCAGGGAAGCATACCGGATTAACAAAAGCCAGATTCTAAAGGAA
>JBIPNA010000009.1:0-22182 GCA_044375665.1 Catalimonadaceae bacterium | reverse complement strand
CAGTAACCCCAATATTGAAGGACTGCATGTGGTCAAAACCCTGTTGGTTTGGGTATGCAACTTTGGATGGATTGGCTGTTTTGGGAGTAGTAATCAGGCTTCCCCCGGTTTGAAATGTGTAAAAATTGGCCTGCAGATTGCTCAGATACAATTTTCCTTTGCCTTCTGCCCCAAGGGCAGCTTCGTCTCCCCTTGCCTTCAATACTGCGTCGGTTGTAAGGATGTTATCCAGATACGACAAAGCCACTTTTCCATCGAAAGGATTGAAGCGGTGTACTTCTTTAAGAGCATAATAAGCGGCACGGGGATAGAGCTGATAAATGCCTCTTTCGTTGGTAGGCCCTTTGGCACAAATCCCAAACCACTCTTCGTTCATGTTGTTTTCACCTTGCTGAAAATCGTTTTGGTATCCACCGTTGGACCACGAAGCAGCTACATCGTGTTCATCCAGACCCGTGGTCTGACCTGTTTTCCACCATCCATCACTGAACTGAAAGGTAAAACCACCCAAACTGTTGCCTGCTTTTCCTTGTCCAGCTGCATTCTGATAAATTTCCTTCCAGTTGCCGACCAGGATTCTGGCCTGAAACTCCTGATCTTCCCGGTTAGCCTGAGTGTTGTACGCATCTGCGCCAAACTCAGTGAGGATCACTGGCTTTCCATATTCTTTCTGAACCCTGTCATATAAATCTCCAAAAGAGGGACCACGATACACATTGACTCCCAGGATGTCTACATCCTTACATTCTTCTTTGATAATGTCCAGGAAAAGCAAATCTCCATTGCAAATGGCAACAGGATGGCCGTTGTCGATGGCTTTCATTTCCCTGGCAGCTTCGTTGAAAAGCTTGTACATTGGATAAGCTCCCTGGGTGGACTTGCGGTCTTTAACGGGTATGTTTTCGGTTTCTGCCCCGCGCCAGAAAAGGCCATAGTTGTTTTCGTTCCCCAATAAGAAAAGCAAAATTCCAGGCGTGCCTTTATACGCTTCAGTCATTTCCTTCACTTCTTTCAAAAGAAGCTCCCGGACTTCCGGTTTGGCATAGTCGGTATTGACCTCCCACTTTCCCTTAATGGTCAACCCATACCGGCCAAACGAATGGTTGAGCATGGTGTAAATACCATAGGTTTCATAAATATATTTAATCCACTTCGGGGGTACACCAGTGTACTGCCGGATCGTATTTACGCCCATGTTTTTCAACAAAGGCATTTCATTGTCAAGTGCTCCTTTGATCACATCCTCAGGCTGTGTCCAGAGGCTATACGTGTAGTTGGTACCGATGGGAAAATAATCCCAGTTCATCCCATTCACAAACACATCTTTTCCGTTGGCTTCGAGCCGGAAAGAGGCATCATTTTTCTTGATGGAAACTTGTGTTCCCTGTGCAAAACAGGAAAAAACAGTCAGAAACAGGCAACAAGCCAGTAGGTATAATTTTGGCATAATTTGGTTGTTAAACGGACCCGTCCAGGCTTTGGACCAGATAGAGTTTCGTTTATTGTTGGTGTTGGATTGCTTTCTCAATTTTCCGGACTGCCGGAAAAAAGACGATACAAAAGTATTGGTATTGAGGGTGGTCCACCAAAAAAGCGACTACATCTCTACTACTACTAAAACAAAAAAGCTGGGTTTTCGCTTCTTTGTAAGTTAATCTTTACTTTACATCAAAAGAACAGAAGTGGCTAAGCTGATTTTTCTAAAAACCGCCCTGGTATGGTTTGGAATTTTTCTGGCCTGCAGGATTGGTTTTGCCCAGTCTCAAATTGGCCAGACCGAAGTAATCACTTTTGACAGAAATCAATATTCAGCCGGAGCTCAGAACTGGGCACTGGAACGGGATAAAAACAACCGGCTTTATATTGCCAACAATGAAGGGCTTCTGGTTTACAATGGAAAAAACTGGCAGGTTTTTCCTGCCCCCAACAAGACCATCCTGCGTTCAATTGGCTTTGGGCCGGGTGGAAAACTATTTGCCGGTGCACAGGATGAATTTGGGTATTTCGCCCCCGATGAAGTGGGCCGGCTCCGCTTTACCTCCCTCAAACCTTTGTTGCCAGCCCCAGAAAGGAAGTTTCCGGACGTATGGCAGCTGGAAGTGAGCAGAAATGAGGTTTTTTTCAGAACCAATCAAACCATATTCAGATATGCAGGGCAAAAGGTCGATGTACACCATAGCCAAACCTCCTGGATTTCACTGCATCAGCATCAGGGAAAAGTGCTTGCCCAGCAAGCTGATTTGGGCTTGTTTGTCTGGGAAAACAGAGCCTGGAAGCAATTCATTCAGCCTGAAGACCTTCCGGAAGACTTTCTAATTACAGATCTTATTGACTACCAAAAGGATACAAGTCTTTTGTGTACCGAAAAAAATGGTTTGTTTTTTCTGGTTGGCAGCAAACTGATTCCCTTTCGGGTTTATGGAAAAGAGTTTAATCCGGTTCAACACCTAACCACACTCTCTTTACATGAAGACAATAGCTTTCTTGTCGGAACTTATTACAACGGCCTGTACCATATTGCTTCATCCGGAGCAGTTCTGGAAAATGTATCAGGCATCAATGGCTTGAGAAACAATACCATCCGGTGTCTGCTCAGCGACAATTCGGGGAAAATCTGGATGGGTCTCGACAATGGAATAGCCTATTTTGAGTACCAGAATGCAATTCGTCACATCAACCCCCCTTCCTTTAAAAACGGCGTGGGATACGATGTTCTAAGCTTTGACAATCAATTGTATTTCGCCCTTTCTACTGGGTTACAGTGCCTTCCCATAACCCAAAAAGAAGACCTGGGGAACATCGCCGATGTTCCCAAACTTTTGCTTTCAGGACTGACATGGAAAGTTGCTGCTATTAAAGGCCAGATCGTTACTGGAAGAGATGATGGATTCTGGCATATCAAAAACCAAAAAGCCAATCCGGTTTCCCGAAAATCCGGATACTGGAATTTCAAGCCAATGCCAACAAGCGATTCATTGCAGATTGTGGCAGGAAGCTATCTTGGGGTTCGGTTGTTAAAACTTGAGAACGGGGAATTTAAAGACCAGGGAAAGATTCCTGGTTTTTCTGAATCAAGCCGTTACCTGGAAACCGATAATGGCCACATCTGGGTTTCTCATCCTTACCGTGGCGTGTATAAAATTTATGCATCAGATGGCTCTTTGGTATTGTTCAGGCAAAAAGATGGTTTGCCTTCCGATCTTGACAATCATGTTTTTAAAATTAAAGAGAAGATCCTTTTAGCAACATCGAGAGGTATTTATGAGTTTGATTCCGTTCAAAACAGGATGGTGAAATCTTCCTTTTTTGAACCCATTTTTGGCGAATTACCCATCCGATATCTGAAGGAAGACAACAAAGGAAACATATGGTTCGTGCAGGAGAAAATGGTGGGCGTGATTGATTTCAGCTCCGGAAAACCCCGGATGCACTACCTGCCCGAATTGAAAAACAAGATTGCCAGTGGTTTTGAAAACATATTCCCCTACGATTCAAAAAACATATTTGTGGGCAGTGACGAAGGCTTTTTCCACATCAATTATGAAAAGTACCAGACAAAAATCAAACCGTTTTCAGTTTACCTTACCCAGGTAAAAACCATTTCTGCTGAGGACAGCACTTTGTATGGAGGGTTTCAGTTCCAGGAAGTAGCCAAAAGCCAAAACCCTGCTTACCCTTATGGATTCAATTCCCTTCATTTTGCCTTTGCTGCTTCTGTTTTCGACCATTCATCCAGCCTTGAATTCAGCCATTTTCTGGAAGGATTTGACAAAACCTGGAGTTCCTGGACACCCAAATCGGAAAAAGACTATACCAACCTCCCGGAGGGGACATACCATTTTCATATGAAAGCGAGGAAAAGTCCCTCGCACGAATCATCCGTTTTCACCTATAGTTTTACCATAGATCCACCCATTTACAGAACTTTTGCAGCCTATATTTTATACATTATTTCGGTGGCAGGTTTTTTGTTTGCCTTGTTGAAATTCCAGTCAAGGCGATACAGGAAAAGACAGGAAGCCAGAAGACAAGCCGACCAGAAAAAGTTTCGGGAAGAGCAGGAGCAAATGGCCTATCGCCATCAGCTGGAAATGGAAAAATCGGAAAAGGAGTTTATCCGCCTTCAAAATGATAAGCTGGAGAGTGAGATTGAGCATAAGAATACTGAGCTCGCCAGTGCTACCATGAACCTGGTTCAGAAAAAGGAATTTATTCTGAAGCTAAAGACCGAACTTCAGCATTATCAGGAAATCAATAAGGTGGGAGGAGAAAACCCTGAATTAAAAAAACTATTAAAAACCCTTTCCGAAGAAGAGAAGCTGAACAAAGAATGGGAGCATTTTTCTCAGCATTTCAATAGTATGTACGGTGACTTCCTAACGGTTTTGAAAAGTAAATTCCCAACATTGAAGCCGCACGAGTTACAGTTGTGTGCATACCTCCGCATGAACCTGAGCAGCAAAGAAATTGCACCATTGATGAGCATTTCTGTCCGCGGAGTAGAGATTGGGCGGTACCGGCTCCGTAAAAAACTGAATCTGAGTACAGAAGAAAATCTGGTTCAGTATTTACTTGATTTGAAGATGAATTAACAGCAAAACAGGGAAAAGGATTGCCAAGTGAGAATTAATGCCTAAATTAAGAATTAGAGCTTAGGCAAAATTAATTCCGGACTAAAACAAAAGCACCCCAATAATAAGGTATTGCGTATTTCAGCATCATTTGCTTTTGTGTCTTTTTAAACGCCTGCTCAACATTAAATTGAGACAACATCAAATTTGAATATAGGGCAACCATAAACTCTTTGGTTGCCGCATCCTCCACCTTCCAAAGACTCATTACAATATACTCAGCACCAGCGATGCCCAATGCTCTTTGAAATCCATATACGCCCTCACCATCCTGCATTTGCCCTAATCCTGTTTCACAAGCTGACAACACGACCAACTTGGTATTGTAAAGATTAAAATTGGTAACCTCAGACGCAAGCAAGATTCCATCATTTTGAAGTGAATCTGTAAGGATTACACCACCTTTTAAAGTTTTATTTGAGCCTGTTAATAACAAACCACATCTCGATAACGGATTGCTGATGGAATCCCTTTTGTCTTCTTGAAGAAAAAACCCATGTGTAGCTATATGCAGAATATAGGGACTTTTCATAGTATAAAGTGCACTTTCTTTCGCATCATTATACAAAAAAACATTCTTTTCAAAACCCGTTAGAATCTTAGAAATTGATTGAATTTCCTTCTTAGTATTTGGCAAAGGTCCAAAGTCAGACGATGAAAAATTAACTTACATGTCTCTGATCAAAGAGGATTTTATGATTGTGCTGTCACGGATTGCATCATTATCAAAATCATAATTTGGATAACCCATCAAAACAGCACTTTGCCGTTTTTTACCATTCTTTCTGTTGGTTATTTTTTTGAACAATGCCTTTGAATTGATAACTCTGTTAATCGAATAACTATTTATCAGAAAGTCTCCAGATGGCCTTTTAAGAATATTTAAATTGATAATATTAAAGACTCCATCTGGGCTGACGAGTACTTTCGTGCATCTTTTATTTGTTAAAATCTCATCAATGCCTTTCCAGTATATACCGTAAGATGAAGTATCCATAATTTGAAATTTAACAGCATGATGATAGTAATTATATTGCTTTATTTCAAGAATATCTGTGGTGGTTAATTTTTCAAAGTACAAAGAATCTTTAGTCAGTATCAGAGCCACATACCGTTTATCAATTATACCCGAGTAATCCATAAGATTCTTAAAGCTGGTGGAAAGGCTGTCAGTTTCGTAGAAATTAAACTTTTTAATCTCCACAGAAATAACTCCTGGCGGTAGTGCATGCTGACACTGCCTGGTCGTTATTTTATTCATCTTCAGCAAATACCCATTCCCATAAATAGCGCCTTCATCAACTGGAAATGAGCTCAATGGCAGTTTTGTCGTAGCGACGTAATACAACTGCTCCCGTAAATATTCATCACCTTCAGATTTCCACTTCTTATAGAGCTTTCTGATTTCTCCATCATGGTTATCAATCATAAATTTATCAATGATAGATTTGACTTCTATCTCAGATACCAATGACATGTTCTTAAAATACAATTGATATTCAAATAATCTATTAACCAAATAAGGGTGTTTATCCTTCAAAATATACACATAAGATGCAAATTTATCAAGAATAGATTTTATCTTATCCGAATTATCTCTGTAATCTTTAGGATGAAAGGTATTCGTATAACACACCCATCTATATAATTGAACCTCATAAATTATATGGGCAGGTATTTTATATTCGTACATTTGATTAATATAGGTCATAGATGAATAGGGCTGTCCAACAGCTTCATTATTATCAAATCCAAATCAGTAGTTGGCATCAACAAACGCCAAAGCCGTCAATATACTTTCAAATAATCCTTTATAACTTCCAGAAGATTTATCTTTTCTAAACTTATACTGTATATCTTGCTGAAGCTTTGAGATGTACTTTCTATAATCATGCTTAAATTCCTTTTTTAATACTGTGGGCTTATAAAACTCAACAATAGCCTTGTTGTAATCAAACTGATACATTTCATGATCGGCACCAATGGCTTTTTTACCGAGTAAAAAAAGAAAGAGAAAAAAAAATATTTTCGAATTCATGAAAACTACTTTTAACTACAAATCTAATGAACTGTTTTCTAACCCCCGAATGAAAGCTCCCCCGAAAATAGTACGATTAAAAGTAGACAAATATTTACCTTTAAACCAGTGCAAAGACATCAAAAAGAGCAAGTTCAGTCCAGAGCAAATTGCACGGATTCTCAAGGAGTTTGACAAAGGGAAATCGGCAGATGAGATTTCCCGGGAATATGAGGTCTCCCGACCAGCCTTCTATTAATGGCGAAAGCGGTATGGTGGCATTGAAGCCAGTGAGCTCAAGTGCATCAAGGAGCTTGAGGAGAAGAACGCCAGGCTTAAACGAATGTATGCCAATCTGGCCCTTGATCTGAAGGCTGCCCGGTACATAATCTAATAAAAGCTCTAAAGCCCTGCCTAAAGAAAGAGATGGTAAAAGAACTCATCCAGGAGAAAAAATCCGGCATTAGCAGGATTATCACCAATTGCTTTCAGACAGCAAGCCGTCCCAGTTTTTGGTTCGACTCCGCTTCAGTCTCCCAAAAACCGCAACTTCAATTTTAACCTTTCAAATGCTTCTGTCTATTTTTGAACCGTACTAAAAACGGGGAGTTTACAAGTTGCCTTAACACAAAATATGTATGCCATTACCTACGCCTTTCCCGAGTCAAAAATGGCAATTACCCAAATCACAAGAATGGAGCACGAACAGCAAAATCTTGCAGATACTTTCTCTAAAATTTGCCTGAGTTACTGCAATGTTGAAAAGGGAAATTTTATCATTTTTCACAGCCATCACAGATATTTGTTCAGTTGAATTATGTTTTTTAGGGTTCTCAATAAACAATCATGTTGCAAAAAATAATTTATTTTTCGGGTGTCTTATTGTTACTTTCTATAAAGTTGTTGGCCCAAACCCCTGATTCTATTCTGGGTAAGCCAGAAATGATATTTGTAGAAGGTGGCACATTTGAGATGGGTTTATTAAATGGATCAGACGACAATGTACCTGTACATTCAGTTACCATTGGGCCATTTAGCATTGGAAAATACGAAGTAACTGTAGGACAGTATAAGGCTTTTTGCTCAAAAAATGGATATTCAATGCCAGATCCACCAAAATGGGGTTGGCAGGACAATCACCCAATGGTAAACATAGATTACGACCAGGCCAATGATTATTGCCTCTGGCTCCAAGAAATGACTGGCCTCAACTGGCGCTTACCAACAGAAGCAGAATGGGAATATGCAGCAAGGGGCGGCAAAAAAGGTAAGGGTAAATCTTTTGCCGGAAGTAATGATTTGGAGACCGTGGGCTGGTTTGCGGATAGCGCATTCGGCCAAACCAACATTGTAGGGCTCAAGAAACCCAATGAATTGGGTATTTATGATATGAGTGGAAATGTAGGTGAATGGTGTCATGATTGGTATAATGAAAACTACTACCAAATCAGCCCATCAAGCAATCCGCGGGGCCCATCTTCAGGCTATTTTCGGGTTTATCGGGGAGGCAGTTGGTACGACGCCCCCAGTTTTTGCCACGTAACTTATCGCAACGGCGACTCTCCCAGTAAACACACAATGAATCTTGGCTTCCGTGTGGTTCTTATCCAGTAAAGAGTTGATTTTCATACTTCACTCTTAATCCAATAAGAAATAGATTTATGATAAATCAGATGCTGTTCAAGCCCAAGTTCAGACCAATAAGTATACCAACCTAGTTAATTTTGTTTTTAATTTATTTCGTACTGTTAATTAATTTCATTCCTTAAAGGAAAAGGTAGTAGTAAAATGTAATTATATTACAGTAAATTATTTTGGAAAACTTTCTTCCTCAACATAAACTAAAATTCCCGTTTTCCGTACTCATTTTTTTTGATTTTACAACAATCCATGCGTCAATTTATTGCATTTGAGTCATTTTGAAATGATCTACTGCAATAACTGTTTTTAGAAGGTTAAGTTTGAATGTAGCTCTGCAAAAGGGCCACTAATAGCTCCTGAAAAGGGAAATATTGAACAAACACGATGATCGCTTTTAACAAGACTGGAAAAAGCAGTAACCTAGAAATTGTAAAAACTATTTGCCTCAGAACTAAGGCTTGATAAAACCTTAGTAATTGTGGTAAACTTGTCTTCGAAGGCTCGGCTGCCTGGTAGATATTATTACAACACCTTGTTTGTTATTGAAATAAGACTCCTATATATTCAAAATTAATCAGAAAGGAGTATGATCTATTTACCGTATTTGAAAGCTGCTCTTGATAAAATTTTCCATCCTGAAAATTGAGGATTCCAAGAGTTCTGGGGTCACACGTATTTCTGAAGAGAAATTTGAGGAATGTTATAAAATGGCATCCATAGCGACCATCAAAAATATCTCCATTCCATTTCTACATATCAATCATCTCATTGAGGAAAAGAAAATAGTGGGCAGGGAAAAAGATAAAAGTGATGTAGTCGTTTTGGAGAAGATCCAAAGGAGGGGAAACAGTTGAGATTGAACTATTCCCCCACCATCACAAAAGCCCCCCAGTAATAGGGATTGGGGTATTTGGCTTTCAGTTCTTTCTGAGCTTTGAGGAAAGCGGAGCGTTTGGAGTTGCCATTTGCCGTCTGGCGTCCCTCACCGACGGCTTCACCCAACCAATGCTTATAAAAGCTCACCATCAGTTCCTGGGTAGCCTCATCGTCCACCTTCCACAAACTCATGATGATCGATTTGGCTCCTGCTACCTTGAATGCCCGCTGCAAACCATAAACGCCTTCACCGTTTTTGATTTCGCCCAAACCCGTTTCACAAGCCGAAAGAACTACAAGATCGGTATTGTCCAGATTCAGGTTCATGGCTTCGTAGGCCGTGAGGATCCCGTCTTCCACATTGTCATCCTTTTCTCCCAAGAATGAATTATTTGCACCAGTAAGAAGTATCCCAGACCTAAGAAGTGGGTTTTGATATCTGGCAGAATCGGGCTCAAAATATCCATGAGTTGCCAAATGAAGTATTCTTGGCTTGAAACAATCTTTAAGATTTTCTTCCAATGCCTTATCCCCCAAATAACTTTGAACCTCCCAGCCTTTGGCACTTAAAATTTTGCCAATTCCTTCTACTTCAACTTTGGTTCCTGGAAGCTCGGAATATGCTTCGCCTCTGGTCATACTGAAGTAATAATTAGAATTGAATCCCAGTTCACCTCCTGCCAATGTTTTTCGTTTTTCAGCATTGGTATTGTAGTTGGGAAAACCAATCAGGTATGCTAGATGGTTTTGTTCTTCCTTGTTACTATGAATCAAAAGATCTTTTGAATTGGTGATCAGGGATATTTCCTTCTCCTCGAGCAAATACTTTTTGGTTGCCGGATTGAATAATGTGTTCAGATTCAAAGAATGAAAAATTCCATCTCCGGAAAAATAAATGCGCTTAATTCCTGGCCCTAATTTTTGTTCAAAAGGTTTCCAGAAAACAGAATAGGAATGCTCATCCCTGATTTGCTTTTCAATGCAATTGCGGTAATACTTCCAATCTTTGCCTTCCATGGTGTTGCCCGATTTGAGCAACACCAGTTCAGGATGGCTCGTTCCCGGCTTCACAATCAACGCAGCATAAAGAATGGTATCTGTGAACCCATACCTTGCGTGAACCGGTCTGGCAGGATCAGAGGTATCTGTCAGCATTTTCTCAATACCAAACTTAGGGATCCGGATCATTTCAACAGCTGCTTCCCCTGATTTCAGTTTTTTCTGGACATCCTGCCAACGAACAATTTTCTTATCGGAAAGGGTGGCAAAATGTTCTGACCGAAGAGACAACTCTTTTTCAAGTCGCTCCGTTTTTGGCAGCAAGGTATCAATGGCTATCTTGGCCTTGGGATCGGTTGACTGATATAGTTTTCCAAGTTTTGCCTGATTATCCTCCCATTGCCCAAAAAGGGAAAGCAATTTCCGATCGTGACTTCCTTTGATGCGTTGTTTCCATTTGGCGGAACTGTTGAGTAAAAGGGCCTTTGTGGCCAGTCGCAAATCGAACATCCGATCCAGAAGTTCTGGTTTGTGGGTGTGGTAGTTGATGGCCAAAGAGATCAATTCATCAAACGACTCCTTATATAAATTATAGAATTCGGCTTTGTCATCGTCGGAAAAGGAAGGAAAGACCCGATCGAACTGTTTCAGAATGAGTTCCGTATTCCGGATAAGATATGGCTCAGCCTGGGCATATTTTTTCTGATAGTAATACAAAAGGCCCAGACTTCGGCAATATGTCTGATGGGCAAAATTATCCGGTTCAAAATGCTTTTCTTTCCACTCAATTGATTTTAAGTAAAATGGAACTGCCTTTTCAAATTCTCCCATATCCCTATATACCATTCCCAGACTTTCGTACGATCTTGAAAATCCTCTACCACCCTTATATGCTTTTTTAAATATTTCGTAAGACTTCTGCATACAAAATTCTGCCCGCTTGGAAATACCAGATTGGTTATAGATTCCCCCTAGATTATAATATACTATTGCTATGTCGGTATTTTCTTCTCCATTATTCAGGGCAAGCCAGATTTTTAAAGTTTTATTGTAATACTCCTCGGCCTTTTTTATGTCCCCATAATTGGCATAAATGATGCCTAAATTCAATAAACTCAGTCCATAACCACCTGAGTTTTCACCCTCCACCTTCTCATGAATTTTGAGGGCCTTCTCCCCGTAGAATAATGCCTTTTTAAAATTGCCTATTTCAGAATAAAAAACGCATAGGCCATCATATGAGGTAGTGGTTTTAATGTGGAATTCTCCAAAAAGTGATGTGTAGATATCCATGGATATAAGCAGCATCTTTTCGGATTTTGACTTGTTATCCTGTTTATGAGCAATACCCATCCGGTAATAGGTAAGCGCTACTTCTTCATGTTTCTCACCATACACATTCTTAAAAATATCAAGCGCTTTCTCAAGATATTCCAATCCTTTCTTTTGCTTAATGGTCAAAAACAAAAAACCCAAATCCTGCTGAATTTTTCCGCTTTCTTTACTTATCTTACCATAAACAGAATCGCTGATGGCCAGGGCTTGTAAATAGTACATTTCTGATTTGTCAGAATTATTGTCATCAAACTGCAATCGGCCCAGCTTTCTAAGTGTTTTGATAATTTTAGCCGGATCGCTGGAATCGGCTGTTTTTTGCAAATGGAGCAACTCAATAAATCGTTGCTCCGCCAAATCCGTTTGGCCTGAATTCTGGAGACATCTACCCCATTGCTCCAGGCTATTTTGGTAGTCATTACTTTCCTTTCCTTTTTGACTTTTTAGGTTTTCTGCCAATTTCTCAGCGAAAGGAGTGGCCTTGTTGAAATCACCGTCGTTCACAAAAAAATCTAAGGAGTCCTTAAGAATTTTGTTTGATTCAAGCGATTGGGCCAGAGATGGAAATGTGATGAAAAACAGGGCAACTATTAAACAGGTTTTTTTATTCATTTTTAAAAATTCCCAGAGATGCAAAGTGCATTATTTTTAAAAAATATTTGCTGGTCAGGAATTGCAATCCTTTGGATTAAGCAAAAGCATTTTTGAAAACCATGCTTACTCCCCCACCATCACAAAAGCTCCCCAGTAATAAGGATCCGGATATTTGGCTTTCAGCTCTTTCTGAGCTTTGAGGAAGGCCGAGCGTTTGGAGTTTGCGGTCTTGCCTTCCGCACCGACGGCTTCACCCAACCAGTTCTTGTAAAAACTTACCATCAATTCCTGTGTGGCCTGGTCGCTCACTTTCCATAAACTCATGATGATGGATTTGGCACCGGCCACTTTGAAAGCCCGCTGCAAACCATAAACCCCCTCGCCGTTTTTGATTTCGCCCAGTCCGGTTTCACAGGCCGAGAGCACTACCAGATCTGTATTGTCAAGGTTCAGGTTCATAGCTTCGTAAGCGGTGAGGATGCCGTCGTCTACCTTATCGTCTTTTTCTCCGGACAGGGTTTTGTTGGCTCCTGTGAGCAGAAGGCCCGAATGAATAAGCGGATTGCTGCCTTTGGTGGTATCGGGTTGGAAAAAACCGTGCGTGGCAATGTGTAATACCCTTGGTTTTTGAAGGGCTTTGATGGATTCTTCCAAAGCTCTTTCTCCCAGCAACGATTCTACCTGCCAGCCATTGCTTTGCATCAGACCAGAAATTCTTTCGACTTCGGTTTTGGTGGCAGGAAGTTCTATAAAAGCGTCATTGCGGGTCAGGTTCAGGTTATACCATGCTTCGGGATGGTTGTGCTCTTTTTGAAAAACCTCGGCCCGCTTGTCTTTATCCGTATTGTAATCTGGAAATCCCACCAGACAGGCATAGGCAGGATTGGGTTTGGAAATGCTGGCGGTTACAATGTCTTTGGTATTGGTTACCACCCGTATGTCTCTTTCGTCCAGCAGGTATTTGCCGGTTTTCGGATTTTGAAGGGTATTGAGGTTGATGGAATTGTACACCCCATCGGGAGAAAAATAGACCCGCTTTACAGCCGGGCCCAGTTTGGCATCGATCTTTTGCCAGAACTGGTTGTAAGAAGTTGGATCTGGTAGCCTGGCTTTAATGCTGTTCTTATAGACCTCTATCCAGCGGTCTTCCAAAGCATTGCCGTTTTTGAGCAAGACCATTTCCGGGTATTTGGAACCTGGTTTTACAATGAGGGCGGCATAATAAGCGGTATCCGTAAGGCCTTTGACTTTGTAGGTCGGCTTTTTAGGATCGGAGGTGTCGGTAACAATTTTTGCGATACCGAATTTCCGTACCCGCACCATTTCAACGGCGGCTTCCCCGGGTTTGAGTTTCTTTTGGACATCGGTCCATTTGTACTGCTTTTTGTCTGCGAGGGTGGCAAAGTCTTCCGATTTGCGGACGAGTTCTTTTTCCAGGGTTTCGGCTTCGGTTTCGAGCTCTTTCAATTGAGCCAATTCGGAAGAATCGGTGCTGGAGTATAGTTTGGCAATGCGGTTGGTGAGGCCTTCCCAGGTTTCGAATTTGGCTAAAAGGGAAGTGTCTTTAGTAAAGCGGAGGCGTTGTTTAAATTTTTGGGAGGAGGAAAGGAGAAGTGCCTTATTAGCAAGCTGTTGATTAAAAAGTTCAGTCGAATAAAGAGGATTGTTGAAGGCTTTAGAAGCATAAAAGGAGGCACAACTTTCTAAATATGTAGATATTGATTCTAAAAATTCTCCCTTCTCCTGTTCTGATAAAATGGGGAAATAGCGGATTAATTGATCTGTTAAATTTCGTTGCAGCCGATTAATGAAAAGATTTGCCTGTCTAAAATCACCAGTTTCGTTCAGTGTCAATCCAATTTTTTGAAGTGATTCTTTCATCTCAGGGTGATCAACACCAAACACCTTTTGTGCCGAATTTAGAGCCGATTTATAATTCTGTAATGCTTTATTGTAATCTTTTCTAACCCAGCACAAATCACCCGTTTTTAAATATGAATTTACCACATTCATAGGCTCAAGACCACCAGATATTTTATGAATTTGCATCACCTCATTCAAGTACAAATGAGATTTCCGAAAATTTCCTGTTGCAAAATAGAGGCTGCTTAGGCTAAAATGCATGACAGCCAAATCCGGATGAGTTTCACCCAAATTTTTTTTTGTAACCTCCAAAGCCTTTAGAAAATATGCCTCAGCTTTGGGATAATTTTTTAAATCCAGATATAAACCACCTATTGTATTATAAGATCTGGCAACATTGGGGTGTTCTTCTCCTAGAGTTTTCAACCTTATTTCCAGAGCTAAAAAATAGAAATGCTCAGCCTTTGAAAAACTACCCATTTGATTAAATAGTATTCCCAAGTTATTTAATGTATTAGAAACAAATGGGTGAAAATCTCCCAATGCTTTCTTTTGGATTCGAAGTGCTTGATTGTAGTTGTCCTCCGATTTCTGATATTTTCCTGTATTTTTATACAAGACGCCCAAATTATTAAGTGATTGGGCAATGTCAGGATGGTTGGCTTCCAAAGTCTTCTGTCTGATTTCCAAGCATCTTAAATAAAATAATTCAGCCTTTTTATAATCCCCCATATCCCTGTGCAATGCTCCTAAATTGTTAAGTGTAGCTGCAAAATGAGGGTGTGTCTCTCCCAATAATTTGCTTCTGATTTCCAGAGATTGAAGGTAGTATGACTCGGATAATTTAAAATTTCCCAAATCGGCATTAACATTTCCCAGATTATTTAAAAGAGTTCCAATCTCTGGTTTACCAGGACTCAAAATTTTTTGCACTTTTAGAGACTCCAATAAATAATACTCTGCCTTCTTGTATTCGGCCATGTAATAGTAAAAAACTCCCAGGCTGTTATAGGAATCAGCCACTTCGACATTCATTTCTCCAAAAGCAGTTTTGCGGATTTTAAGGGCCAATAACAATATTGGTTCAGCCTCAGATCTTTTTCCTGATTGGTCCAATGCGATGCCATACCGATTCAAAGCCCCACCATACTCCCCACTCTCCTCCCCCTTTTCCTTCTTCACCTTCTCTGCCCATTGTTCTGCAAAAGGAAGCACTTTTGCATATTGTCCCAGTTTCTGGTATTTATCAATAGAATCCTTCAGCGGATCTTGTTTTTCAGTTATTGCAGCCGGGGTTTGGCAAAAACTGCTTTGAAGCGAACAAACCAGAGTTATAGAAAGGAATGTCAAAAATCGGGTCATATTTTCAGGGTATAAATTGAGGCCAAGAAGGAGAAATTAAAAGCTACTTTCCAATCACACGAAGGTGGTAGGAACTGGCTTCTATCTGATTCCCAAATCCTGATTCCTTTTTTGAATTTTGAGTTACAACTTTTTACATATCGCTTACTCTCCCACCATCACAAAAGCCCCCCAGTAATAAGGATCCGGGTATTTCGCTTTCAGCTCTTTCTGGGCTTTGAGGAAGGCAGAGCGTTTGGAGTTTGCGGTCTGGGCAGAGGCGCCGACCGCATTGCCCAGCCAATTTCTGTAAAAACTTACCATCAATTCCTGCGTGGCCTGGTCGCTCACTTTCCATAAACTCATGATGATGGATTTAGCCCCGGCCACTTTAAAAGCTCGCTGCAAACCATACACACCTTCTCCGTTTTTGATTTCACCCAAACCCGTTTCACAAGCGGATAAAACCACCAGATCAGTATTATCCAGATTCAGGTTCATGGCCTCGTAGGCGGTGAGGATGCCGTCTTCTCCTGTTTCATTCTTTTCGCCTTTGAGCGTATTACCTGCCCCTGCCAGCATAAGTCCGGAACGCAACAAAGGGTTGCTGCCTTTGGTTGTATCGGGTTGAAAAAATCCATGCGTGGCCACATGCAGTAATCTTGGTTTGTAGCTTTCCTTGATGTTTTCTTCCAAAGCGGAGGAGCCGGTATAGTTTTTTACTTCCCAACCTTTTTCAGTGAGAATGCCGGCAATTTTATCCACCTCTGTTTTGGTGCCGGGAAGTTCGGCAAGCGAGCCTGTGGATTTCAGACTAAGGCCATAAATCAATTCCGGACTTTTACGCTCTGAGACAGCTGCAATCTGGCCGGTTTGGTTTGTATAATAACTTGGAAAGCCCACCAGTTCTGCCAGTTTGTTGTCTTCTTCCACAGGGGATGGATTTACAATGTCCTTGGTAACAGTTACAATCCGGATGTCTTTTTCCTCCAGCAAGTACTTTTTGGTTTTGGGGTTAAAAAGGGTGTTCAGGTTGAGGTTGTGGTACACCCCGTCCGGTGAAAAGTAAATCCTTTTTGAACCTTCAAGCCTGGTTCCGATTTTCTGCCAGAATTGCTGGTAGGATTTATTGTCATCAAGTTTATTTTTAATTAAATTCTGGTAATACTTCAGGTATTTTCCTTCCATATCGTTGCCGTTTTTCAGAATTACCATTTCGGGAATGATGGACCCGGGTTTTACAATCAGAGCCGCATAGTAAATGGTATCTGTCAGGCCTTTTACTTGATACACGGGTTTCTTTGGATCGCTGGTGTCGGTTACGGTTTTTTCGATGCCAAACTTTTTTACCCGGACTATTTCAACGGCGGCCTCTCCCGGCTTGAGTGCTTTTTGCACATCCTTCCAGTTGACCAGTTTCTTATCGGCCAGTTTAGCAAAGTTCTCAGACCGGAGTGAAAGCTCTTTTTCCATTTTTTCGGTTTTCCTCTCCACCGAATCGATTCCGGCCCTTTCGGTGGAATCGGTGGATTGGAGCAGTTTGTTCAGTTTGTTGCGGCTGGTTTCCCAATCATCATACAATCGGTTAAGCTTTTTGTCTCCTGCAGTTTTGATGCGGTGCTTCCATTTGGCTGCGCTGTTCAACAGAAGACCTTTGGTGGCCAGCTGGTCGTTGTACAATATGCCGGCAATGGCTTTTTGGCCGGGATATCGGTCCACACAAAAGGAAAGAAAATTGGCTTGTTTCCCTGAAAGCTTTGAATCATAAAATTTAGCCTTTTCATTGTCGGACAGGAAGGGAAAATAACGCTGAATCTGACCTTTTTTGTTGGTATTCCAGTTCAGATAAAAGCCTTCTGCTTTGGGATAATTTGGGACTCCATGATTCAAAATCCCCAGGTTGCTGAGTGCATCGCCCACATCCGGGTGCTCCGACCCCAGGGCTTTTTTGCGGATTTCCAGGGCTTGTAGATAATTGGGTTCAGCTTTGGAAAAATCGCCCATATTCCAATACAAAACCCCCAGGCCGTCGAGCGAATAGGCTACATCCGGGTGCTCCTGCCCCAAGGCTTTTTTTTTGATTTCCAGGGCTTGTAGATAGTAAGGTTCGGA
Source organism: Catalimonadaceae bacterium (assembly GCA_044375665.1). Taxonomy (GTDB): domain Bacteria; phylum Bacteroidota; class Bacteroidia; order Cytophagales; family Flexibacteraceae; genus CAMDMI01. Next base: position 4,773 of record JBIPNA010000009.1, on the reverse strand, counting down.
TTTGGCATAATCGCCAATATTATTATACAAAAGCCCCAGGTTGTTGAGCGATGCACCCACAGCAGGGTGATCCGGCCCCAAGGCTTTTTTGAGGATGTCCAGGGCCTGCAGGTACAAAGTTCTGGCTTTGGAATAATCGCCCATATTATCATACAAAACCCCCAGATTGTTGAGTGCATCGCCCACATCCGGGTGCTCTGGCCCAAGGGCTTTTTTTTTGATTTCCAGGGCCTGAAGTTTGTTGGGTTCGGCTTTGGCATAATTGCCCATTAAATCGTACAAAACCCCCAGGTTACTGAGTGAAGCCCCTACTTCATGGTGCTCGGGCCCTATTACCTTTTTGCGGATTTCCAGAGCCTGTAGGTAATAGGGTTCGGCTTTGGCATAATCGCCCATTTCAGTATGAAAACCCCCCAGGCCGTCGAGCGAAGAGGCTACATCCGGGTGCTCCGGCCCCAAGTCTTTTTTCAAGATTTCCAGTGCCTGCAGTTTATAAGATCCGGACTTGGCATAATACCCCATTTTACCATACAAAACCCCAAGGTTGTGTAGCGAAGATGCCACATCCGGGTGCTCCGGCCCCAGGGCTTTTTTGCGGATTTCCAGAGCTTGTTGGTAATAAGTTTCGGCTTTGGAATAATCCCCCATATTATCATACAAAATCCCCAGGTTGTTGAGCAAAGTCCCCACATCCGGGTGCTCCGGCCCCAGGGCTTTTTTGAGGATTTCCAGGGTTTGTTGGTAATAGGGTTCAGCCTTGGTATAATCCGCCATTTCTTCATACAAAGCCCCCAGGTTACTGAGCAAAGCACCTACTTCCGGGTGCTCCGGCCCCAGGACTTTTTTGCGGATTTCCAGAGCTTGTTGGTAATAAGTTTCGGCTTTGGAATAATTGCCTAAATAATAATACAAAACCCCAAGGTTGTGAAGCGAAGTTGCCACATCCGGGTGCTCCGGCCCCTGGGTTTTTTTGCGGATTTCCAGGGTTTGTTGGTAATAGGGTGCAGCTTTGGCATAATCCCCCATTTCATCATACAAAACCCCCAGGTTGTTTAGCAAAAACCCTACTTCCGGGTGCTCTGGTCCTTGCGCTTTTTTCCGGATTTCCAAAGCCTGAAGATAATAAGGCTCTGCTTTGATGTAATTACGCATATTTTTATACAAATTCCCCAAGCTGTTTAAAGAAGTCGCTACATCCAGGTGATTTTCTCCTAAGACTTTTTTCCTAATTTCCAGACTTTGAAGTAAAATGGGTTCAGCCTCCTGACTTTTACCATTTCTGTTAAGGGCAATTCCCAAAGAACTCAAGGCCCGGCCATAATCAGCGGTATTTTCTTTTTTTTCTTTTTTGAGCTTAGATACCCACTGCTCCGCAAAAGGCAGCACTTTGTCATAAAGTTCTGCCTTTTTGTATTTATCAATGGAATCCTTCAGCGGGTCTTGTTTTTCAGGAACAGCCCCAGGCGTTTGCGCAAAACCAAATGGCAGCCAGCAAAGCAAAGCAAGGATAAATAATATAGAAATTCGTTTCATAAAGGCAGGGTGAAATTACAGATGGCAAGAATGAGAAATAAAAAGATACTTTCCTATCACACGAAGGTGCTAGCAATTGGGTTTTATCTGATTCCCAAATCCTGATTCCCAACTTTTGAATTTTGAATTACAACTTTAAACTTTTTCCCTGATTCCTAACTCCTGACTCCCAACTTTTGAATTTTGAGTTATAACTTTAAACCTTTCTCTCATTCCCCCACCATCACAAACGCACCCCAATAATACGGATTCGGGTATTTGGCTTTCAGTTCTTTCTGGGCTTTTAAAAAGGCGGCCCGTTTGTTCATGCGTACTGACTGCTTTGAGCCGTCTGACGCCGTTCCCAACCAGTTTTTATAAAAACTAACCATCAATTCCTGGGTGGCCTGGTCACTCACTTTCCACAAACTCATGATGATGGATTTTGCTCCGGCTACTTTAAAAGCCCGCTGCAAACCATACACGCCTTCACCATTTTTGATTTCACCCAGGCCGGTTTCGCAGGCGGAAAGAACAACCAAATCGGTATTGTCTAAGTTTAGGTTCATGGCCTCGTAGGCAGTGAGGATGCCGTCTTCTCCTGTTTCATTCTTTTCACCTTTGAGTGTATTGCCAGCACCTGCCAACATAAGTCCGGATCGCAACAATGGATTGCTGCCTTTGGTGGTATCGGGTTGAAAAAATCCATGCGTGGCGATGTGCAAAAGACGGGGTTTGTAGCTTTCCTTGATGTTTTCTTCTATGGCCGACTCACCCGTGTAGTTTTTTACTTCCCAACCTTTTTCATTGAGAATGCCGGCAATTTTATCCACCTCTGTTTTGGTGCCGGGAAGTTCGGCAAGCGAGCATGTAGATTTCAGACTAAGACCATAAATCAATTCCGGACTTTTACGCTCTGAGACAGCTGCAATCTGGCCGGTTTGGTTTGTATAATAACTTGGAAAGCCAACCAGTTCTGCCAGTTTGTTGTCTTCTTCCGCAGGGGATGGATTTACAATGTCTTTGGTAACAGTTACAATTCGAATGTCTTTTTCTTCCAGCAAAAACTTTTTGGTTTTGGGGTTAAAAAGGGTGTTCAGGTTGAGGTTGTGGTACACCCCGTCCGGTGAAAAGTAAATCCTTTTTGAGCCTTCAAGCCTGGCTCCTATTTTCTGCCAGAATTGCTGGTAGGATTTATTGTCATCAAGCTTATTTTTTATCAAATTCTGGTAATACTTCAGGTATTTGCCTTCCATGTCGTTGCCGTTTTTCAGAATTACCATTTCGGGAATGGTAGATTCGGGTTTGACAATTAAAGCCGCATAGTAAATGGTATCTGTCAGGCCTTTTACTTGATACACGGGTTTCTTTGGATCGCTGGTGTCGGTTACGGTTTTTGAGATGCCAAACTTTTTTACACGTACTATTTCAACGGCGGCCTCTCCCGGCTTCAGGGCTTTTTGCACATCCTTCCAGTTGATCAGTTTCTTATCGGCCAGTTTAGCGAAGTTTTCAGACCGGAGTGAAAGCTCTTTTTCCATTTTCTCGGTTTTGGCCTGAAGGGAATCCAGACCTGCCAGCTCGGTCGAATCGGTGGACTGGAACAATTTGTTAAGTTTGTTCTGATTGGTTTCCCATTCGTCAAACAATCGGTTAAGCTTTTTGTCTCCTGCAGTTTTGATCCGGTGTTTCCATTTGGCTGAACTGTTTTGTAATTGGGCCTTACCTGAAATTTGTACATTGAAAAATGTTTCAGTTACCATTGGATTAGAATGATACCTCAGCAGACAGAACGATTTTAATTCATCAAGTTGGTTCTTATTATTTTCATAAAAGAGATTTTTTTCACTATCAGATAAGTGTGGAAAATAATTCTGTATCTGGTTACTTGACAAATCCCAATAGATCTTAAAATTTGTTTCTGCTTTATGCAAGACACCTTTGAGTAAATAAACTTTTCCGAGTCTTAAATAAGAATCTGATAAGTCTTTATTGAAGTTACCGAGAAATTTTTGGCATAATTTTAATGATTTTTGACCTAATTGTTCAGCCTGATTAAGGTCTCCTTTCTCGGTATAAAATTCTGTTAAATCTCGATACCAGTCGCCTGAGAACACTTTAAAAGTATCTACTGGAAATTTATGAAGTGGATTTGGATCAAAAGTAAAAAGACTGTCAGCAGTAAAATAGTTTCCAAGTTTCCAATTAAGTAAACCACCAATTTTACTTCCTGCAAACTTTCCGTTATTGTAATAAACCTTAGGATCCTTAGTTAAAAGACCATATCGGAATACCTTTAATCCTTTACGAAAATAATCCTCGCTTTTTTGGGATTGGTTATGTGATGAAAACATAATACCACGATTGTAATAACTTGCCGCCAGGATATGGTAAAACTCCCCATAAACCCGTTTATCTATTTCCTCGGCTTCTAGGTAGTTTTGTTCTGCCAACATGTACTTTCCAACCTTACTATAGAAATGACCTAAAAGTTTATAATAACCAGCCAACTTTAAGTGCGCCTTACCTAGGCGTTTCTTTTGAAGTTCCAACGCAGCTATAAGATAAAACTCTTCCTTAGGTAAGTTCCCTTGTCTGGTATAAAGTTCTCTTAGTTCATCATATGTTTTTTTAATCAATGAGTCATTCTTGCTTTCTATCCAAATTTCTAACGAATTTAAAAGACACAATTCCTCATCTTTCTGTCGGTTTGCTAAAAAGTAATTATAAGAAAGTCTTCGGTAGAGTTTACCTATATCAGGATGATTGGCACCTAAATATGTTAATTTTATCGATATAGACTTATTTAAAGCTAAAATAGCATCCTCGAATCGATTTAGTTGACTAAGAACCTCACCTTGATAAAAAAGCGCTTGAGCCATTTCAACCCCTGCTGTGTCTCCTCTTTTCTCTAGATTGGAAAGCATTTTTTGGGTAAAAGGAAGAACTTTTCTATACTGCCTTAACCTAAAATATTTATCAATCGAATCCTTCAGCGGGTCTTGTTTTTCAGGAACAGCCCCAGGCGTTTGCGCAAAACCAAATGGCAGCCAGCAAAGCAAAGCAAGGATAAGTAATATAGAAATTCGTTTCATAAAGGCAGGGTGAAACTACAGATGGCAAGAATGAGAAATAAAAAGATACTTTCCTATCACACGAAGGTGCTATCAATTGGATTTTATCTGATTCCCAAATCCTGATTACTTACTCTTGACTTTTGAATTAAATCTGCCAAATCCCCCTAATTCCTAAATCCTGACT
>JBIPNA010000213.1:0-6062 GCA_044375665.1 Catalimonadaceae bacterium | reverse complement strand
CAAACAGCACAGCGGACGCATCGGTTTTGGCCATTGCCGACAGAACGTCTTCAGCCTTTTCTTTTAACGGAAACGACGCTGTTTTCCTGCGCAAGGACGGCGTCTTGATTGACGCAATCGGAGATCCATACCTGTATCCTGGTGCCGGTTTCTGGACGGTAGGATCCGGCACTACTGAAAATCAAACCCTGGTTCGGAAAACTGCCATCAACAAACCCATTTCGTATTGGCCTGCAGCTGCTTTTCAATACGATGCTTTTCCTTTTAATACCCTTTCAGGCCTGGGATCACACACAGCCTCCTGTGCCACAACCACAGATGTTGTTCAGGCTGGATTCAAAGCCAACGTTCTGAACATTATCGTCGGATACGCCGTTCAGTTTACCGATACTTCTAAGGGAAATATCATAGATTGGGAATGGAAATTTCCCGGAAGCACAACCGGAACGAGCGCTCTTAAATCCCCTGGCCCGATTTCCTATTTTACCCCGGGTTGTTATGAGGTCCGTTTGAAAGTTCGAAGTTTGAATGGCCTTGACTCAACGACAAAAACCTGCTACATCAATGTTTCCAATCCGGTAGACTGTGAAGAGATTTTCTTTTCCGAATACATCGAGGGAACCAGCAGTAACCGGGTTTTGGAATTGTATAACCCGAGGAATTCAGATTTTAACCTTCAGGGCTATTCCATTCAGTTTTTTGCAAATGGCAGCTCCTCTCCAACAAACACTTTTAACCTTCAGGGCATAATTCCACCGCACGGGGTGTATGTGCTTGCCAACCCCTCGGCGAATGCCCAGATTCAGGCCAAAGCAAATGTGGTTTCCGGCATAATCAATTTTACAGGGAATGATGCCATTGCCATCAAAAAGGATGGTAATACAGTCGATGTCATAGGCATAATCGGCCAGGATCCCGGTGTTTCCTGGCCTGTTGGTACTGGTTCTACCTTTGACTTTACCCTGGTCCGAAAAGTGGACGTGAATCGCCCAACCAGTTCCTGGACCACAAGTCAGAACCAATGGAATGTGTTTCCGGTTGGAACCATTTCCGATTTGGGGATGCATACAGGCAATTGTGCCATTGCACCTATTGCAGGATTCCGGGCATCCGGCCTGCAGATTGTAGCAGGTAAATCTGTTTCGTTTACGGATACTTCCAAAAATACCCCCACTTCCTGGCAATGGGTGTTTTCTGGTGGAAACCCATCCACATCAACTACCCAAAACCCCGGAAACATTCAGTATTCTGTGGCTGGCTGCTATCCGGTTTTCCTGAAAGTAACCAATGCCAACGGGAAAGATTCCATTACCAAAACCTGTTACATCACGGTCCTTCCATTGACTGCTCCAACGCTTTCGCAGGCTACGGGTACGTATACCACACCTCAGACAGTGACCATTACCAGTCAACCCTCCACCTTAATCTATTACACCACCAACGGGAATACCCCGCTTCTAACCGTACCCAACAGTTTTACCAAACTGTATTCCGGACCCATTCCCATTAACCAAACCACCACGGTTCGGGCGGTTGCTGTTTCCGGAAACCTGGTCAGTCCTGTCACTGCAAGGTTCTATACAATTTCTGTCCCGTCGGTCGTAGAGAAGCCCGTTATTTCGCTTCCAACCGGCAGCTATACCGGAACCCAGACTGTGAGCATGTCGGTGGCAACCGCAGGAGCGCAGATTTACTACACCACTACCGGAAATACACCCGTCATAGGAACAACCTTCACCAAACTCTATTCAAACCCGATTCAGATCTCTGTATCTACCACTATTAAAGCCATAGGCGTCAAGTCAGGAGCCACAAATTCTGCCCAGGCCATTTCGATTCTGACAATTACGGCCGCCAATCCCACGGTGGCTACTCCGGTCATCAATCCTTCAATAGGGACTTACCCGGGGCCTATACAGGTCACCATTTCCTGTGCCACACCTGGTTCAACAATTTACTACACCACAAGCGGCAACATACCCTTGATCGGCGCTGGTTTTACAAAAATCTATACATCCCCGATCACGATCACTGCTGGTGTAACCATCCGGGCAATGGCCACGGCACCCGGCTTCAATAATTCTGCGGTTGCTGTTTCCTTTATCAGTATTGCCCCCGGGCGGGAAGCCGTTGCTGATCCCCATGATCCTGCTGGTTCAAGCGAGGAACTCATGGCCATTCCAAATCCCTCCTCAACCGGACGCTTTCGGATTCATTTTAATACGAATCCGGAAAGACATGGGCGCTTTTCGGTGCTTGGTTTAAATGGAAAGGAAATTCAATCAGGCGTTCTTACGGAAGGGGATGCCTTTGAATTAGATCTCAGTGCTCAGCCCAAAGGCCTATATATACTTAAGGTGCAGGACGGCTTTAAGATGCAAACCCTGCGGCTTTCAATCCATTAACACAAGGTGTGGTTGGTTTTTTCCGGATTACGCATCAACAGGCAACTGCTCAATTATTCAAGCGCAATTTTCTCTATGTGTTTGGCACCAGCAAGGGCGCAGAGGATAGGGCGTCCTCCGAAGCTGACTCTGATTTGAGGCAGCTTCAATTTGGAATACCTGGCTGGTGAACCGGGGGATTTCTTACTTAGATTCCTGGTGAAACCTCAATCTACAACTAAATGCATTTAAAATAATCAAACGGTTCCAGGCAGTCTTCGCAACGGAAGAGGGCTTTGCAGGCTGTGGAGCCAAACTGACTGATCATTTGGGTATTCGTGGAGCCGCAGTGTGTACAGCGGACAATCCGCTTTTGCCCCAGAAGGGCTTTTTTGTCGGAGGTAGGCTCTAAAGGTGGGGCTATGCCATAAGCCTCCATTTTTTTCCGGCCTTCCTCGCTGATCCAGAGGCTGGACCAGGGTGGGTCCAGGACAAGCTTGACTTCGGGTTTGAAACCTGCCTCTGTAAGTGTTTTACGGATGTCGTCGGCGATGTGGTCCATTGCTGGACAGCCCGAATAGGTTGGTGTAATGGTTACCCTGACCTTTCCTTCTTCCAATAACTCAATCTCCCGAATAATGCCCATGTCCTGAATGGTCAGAACAGGAATTTCCGGATCGGTGACCTGAAGAAGAAGCTCGCTGATATGGCTTTTTGTAAGGTTCAAGGTTGGCGTTCAGGTTTGGTTCACCAGGTCATGTTGGGGTAGGCACGCTGCATGTACTGAAGTTCGGCCAGCATAAAGCCCATATATTCGGTGTGTACGCCTTTTTTACCTCCGCTTTGCATCCAGTTGTTTTCAGGGATTTTCAATCCTGCCTCATGTAAAACGGAATTGGTAAACTGACGGTATTCTGCCTGAAGACTGGCCGGATCGGGCCCGATTCCCGCAACAGCCATTTCCTGTTCAAGGGGATGGGATTCGAAAAACTCACCTGAGAAAGGCCAGAGTCCATCGATGGCTGCCTGCATACGGAGGTGGCTTTCTTCAGTACCATCTCCCAACCGCTTCACCCATTCGGATGAAAATGTATGGTGATAATGCACTTCCTTTTGCGATTTGGCTGCAATGGCAGCCAGTTGCTTGTCCTTACTTTTGCTCAGTTCCCGCAGGAGAGGCTGGTGCCAGGCATCGAAGAAAAACTGGCGGCCAATAATCCAGGCGAAATCGGTGTTGGGTTGTTCCACCAGCAAAACATTCCGGTATTCGTGCTCATAGCGCAGAAAAGCAAGCTGGTCTTCGGTTTTGTCATTTCCCATCAGACTTGCCCCATACTGCAGATAGTTGCGCACCTGTCCAAAAAGATCAAGCGAAATATTGGTCAGTGCAATGTCAGTTTCCAGACTCGGTCCGTGGCCGCACAACTCCGAAAGCCGGTGGCCCAGAATGAACGGGTTGTCTGCAAGAAGGAAAATATACCCGGCAATGGTGTTTTCCATACCTGCCGGGGGCGTATTGGCTGGGGATGCCTGGAGTGTGCTGTTCATGGGAAGTTAAATGAAAAGGAATAAACAATTGCCTGCGTCGCCGCCTGTTTTACCGACGACACGCAATCGCATTACATATGCTTTAGTTCATCCGGGAGTTCGTAAAAAGTAGGGTGGCGATAGATTTTATCTTTCGCCGGTTCAAATAGCTCTTCACTTTCCCCGGGATCGGAAGCTGTGATGTCTTTCGATTGAACTACCCATAAGCTCACTCCTTCCTGACGGCGGGTGTACACATCACGGGCATTTTCTATTGCCATACGGGCATCAGCGGCATGAATACTGCCGGCGTGGCGGTGGTCAAGTCCCGCTTTGCTTCTGATGAATACTTCCCAAACGGGCCATTCTTTTTTCATTGCAGTTGGTGTTTTAAACGGCTTCTCTTTTTTCTTCCTGCTTGTCGGCATATGCCAGGGCAGCTTCGCGAACCCAGGCTCCGTCCTCCCAGGCTTTTACCCTGGCATTGATACGGTTTTTATTGCAGGGACCATTTCCTGCCACCACGTTCCAGAACTCATCCCAATTGATGGTGCCAAAGTCGTAATGGCCACGCTCTGCATTCCATTTGATGTCCGGATCCGGAATGTTAAGCCCAAGAATTTCGATCTGGGGAACGGTCTGGTCTACAAACATCTGGCGAAGTTCATCATTGCTTTTCAGCTTGATTTTCCACTTCATAGCCTGTTCAGTATGGGTCGACTCTTCGTCCCTCGGGCCAAACATCATCAACGATGGCCACCACCAGCGGTTCAGGGCGTCCTGTGCCATTTGCTTTTGGACATCTGTGCCTTTTGCGAGGGTAAGCATAATTTCAAATCCCTGCCGCTGGTGAAAACTTTCTTCTTTGCAGATACGAACCATAGCCCTTGCATAAGGACCGAAGGAAGTGCGGGTCAGCATCACCTGGTTCATGATGGCAGCTCCGTCTACAAGCCAGCCCACAGCACCCATGTCGGCCCAGGTCACAGCCGGATAATTGAAAATGCTGGAGTATTTGGCTTTTCCGGTATGCAATTGATCCAGCAACTCGTCGCGGCTGATGCCCAGGGTTTCGGCGGCGGAGTACAGGTACAAACCATGGCCACCCTCGTCCTGCACCTTGGCCAGCAAAGTTATTTTGCGTTTCAGCGAAGGTGCACGGGTTATCCAGTTCCCTTCGGGCAACATACCCACAATTTCAGAGTGGGCGTGCTGCGAAATCTGGCGAATGTGGGTCTTCCGGTATTTCTCCGGCATCCAGTCTTTCGGCTCAATGTTTTGGCCGGATTCAATCTTGCGCTGAAATTCAGCTTCGAATGCTTCGGTGTTCCAGATCATAAAATCTATTGGTCAAAATCAACTACAATGGTATCGGTAAGTGGTAGGGACTGGCAGGTCAAAATGTAGCCGGCATCTACCTGGTCTTTTTCCAGGGCATAATTAACTTCCATTTCCACCTGGCCTTCCAACAATTTGGCTTTACAGGTGCAGCAAACGCCACCTTTGCAGGCAAAAGGCAAACCCGAATTGTAGCGAAGCGCTGCCTCCAGGATAGATTCGCTGTCTTTTGCCATTGAAAACCGGGTGCTTTTTCCACCTTCTTTCAAAACCACCTGCACCTGATGGGTATCTGAGGACGTTTTTTTCGGTGCCCGGGCCCGCTTTTGGCCGGCAGCAGTGGTAAACAATTCAAAGTGAATTTTCGATTCTGCCACACCCTGGGCTGTCAGAAAATCCCGTATCATAAAGATCATTTCTTCAGGTCCGCACAGGAAGTAATGGTCTACCGACTTGAAATCAAGCAGGTATTTGCCAATGAGGCCCATTTTTTCCTCATCCATGCGGCCATTAAACAGGCTTACATCCCTGTCTTCCTGTGTCAGAAAGAAATAGGGGGAGAAGCGGTCGAGATATTGATTTTTTAGTGCCTCAATTTCTTCTTTCAGAATGATCGAGTGCACATTCTGGTTGGTATAGAACAGCGAAAACTGTGCCTTCTTTTCCAGGGCCAGGTGGGTTTTCAGTATGGAATAAATCGGGGTAATGCCCGACCCTGCAGCAAAAGCCACATAGTGCGTTTCAGCATCGGGGCGTGGTTCAACAAAAAAATTCCCGTGGGGATTCATGACCTCCAGTTCATCTCCGGCCTGA
>JBIPNA010000212.1:0-6103 GCA_044375665.1 Catalimonadaceae bacterium | reverse complement strand
GGGACTGGCAAATGATCCACTTTTTGAACTCAGTTGAATAGAAAATATATTTCCTGCCTGGAAAAGCCCGGTGGTTGCGTAAGCTACACTGAGGTTGGTTCCTGTGCATTGGTCCTGGAAAATATTACCCAGTTGAACGCCAAGTCGTATGTCCACAAAATAGTCTTCTGTTTCTCCAAAGCCTATTGAAGTACAGGCTCCGGTTGGAGAAAAAACAGTGTTAAAGCCTGTCCTTACCCGCATTCTGTGTAAGCCCAGCAAACCTGTTGTGTTGGGAACAGTGAACGAAAATGCCCAACTGTTGTTTGCTGTCGAGCTTGTTGTAGTGAAGGCAATTTGCTCGCCTGCATCATTAAAGTCGTTGTCGTTGTTGTAATCTATCCAGATGGAATTGCCATGGTCAAATCCGGCTGAAACCAGGAGACTTCCGGAATGCGTTTGTCCAACGCCCAGAACACCCAGAAACTGCGTGCTTGGATAATAGGTGTAGCCTGAATTGCCACATCCTGAACCGGTATTCTGAATACCCGGAAAATTGAAGTTCTGGATAAAATGATTTCCAAAATCAATGTCGGAGCAGATAGCCGATGCCCAGCAGGCGCCTGTTATATTGATCAGATAGTCTTCTGTCTCACCAAAACCGGTGCCTGAACACGCTTCGCCAGATGAGAATGTCTTTTCAAATCCTGTCCTTATCCGCATCCTACGGGTACCAAAGAAACTTGGAAGGCCCTGGATCCGGATGTTGGCAACAACTGTAGCATCGGTATTGGGAAGGCCCTGAAAAGCAAATTCACCTGCGTCGTTAAAGTCTCCGTCATCATTGTAATCTATCCAAACCCCAATTCCTTCTGAAAAACTATTGCTTTTTGTGATGGCCAGGGGATAAGTGAGCCCTGCTTCTACATTCGCAGGGTCAACAGTTAAGGTGAAATTTCCATAACCAGATGGGGAGCAACTACTGGAATTGGAAAGGTTGCTCAATGTTACCTGACTGATGAAATGGTCGCCAAAGTCGATGTCTGAGCAAATGGTCTGCTGATTGCAATAACCACCAATGGTGATGGTATAGTCCTCCGTTTCCCCAAACCCAAGGGCCAGGCATGCTTGTCCCGCTGTAAAGGTCTGATTAAATCCGCTTCTGATCCTCAGGCGCCTGCTTCCCTGAAAAGCTGAAGATCCTGGAATGGTGATGTTGCCTGACCTCAATCCGGACCCCGGTCCAAAACCAAGGATAAATTCCCCAAAATCATCAAAATCACCATCATTGTTATAGTCAATCCAGGCACCTACTCCATTGTTGGTTACATTGGTTCCCAACCGGACCTGCAGAAGATAGGTTGTGCCGGAAAGAAGGGTGGTGGTTTGGGAGATGTTATTTGAATATCCATTTGCACTGCAACCGGATGTCACATTGAGTGTGTTCAACTGAACCTGGGAAATAAAGTGATTTCCAAAGTCAATATCGTTGCAGATGGCTGTGGAAGAGCAGTAATTCTGGATGCTAAAATTGGCATTGGAAACATCAAAAAAGATGTTGCCCACCGCTTCAATCTTTACCCTGGCGGTGGTGGAATTCACATCAGGAAAATTGACAAGTTCCGATCCATCGTTGGCCGTAGCAGAAGAAAGTGTATAAGGATACGTCAAGCCGCCATCAACAGAAAGCTTTATGGCAACCTGGCTGCAACTTACGGGTGCTGCAGTAGTATTGGCCACATTCCAGGTTACCAGAATTGGAGAAGATTTAGAATAGGTCTGGTTCCCATTCGGAGAGGAAAGTACAAATGGCCCTGCGGTATTTGTTACATTGAAAGCATAGGAGGCATCTCGTGTTCCTCCACCATTGGCCCTGTTGTCCCGGACAGTAAACTTGAAATTCATGGTTCTGGATGCAGTTCCCAGAAGGTTTCCTGCCTGGTTGGTCCCGTTTAGAATATTGACCATTTCCGGAACTGTCCTGATGTTGGAAGTTGAAGGTGAAAATGAACGTGTTATCGGTCCGTCGGTACGGGCAGCGTTGTTGGGAGGGCCGGCGGGGCCAATATCTGCCTGTTCCCAGCAATAGGTCAATGCATCGTTATCTGCATCGGTTCCGGTTCCGGTAAGCTGATATGGTGTCGAAAAGGGGATGGTTTTTCCGGTTGGGCTTACCACGGTAGCAGTTGGCTGATTATTGCCGGTGGCATTTGTCGTACCACAACTGTTTCCACTGCCTGTCTGGGCAAAGGTTATAATGGAATTCTGACTGGAATTATTGAAATGATCGATGCTGTTTGGGGCAAGATCCTGGCTTCCGCAAATACCGGCATAAGCCATGATGGTTATACCAGAACCCGGCTCAACCGCTGTGCTTGAGGACCATTGCCCTGGTGCACAACTGCCTTCTGAACCATTCCATGTGTGTGGCGCATTGCATTGATGGCCGATCTCATGTGCCACATAGTCAACATCAAAAGGATCTCCAATCGGAGCCCCTGTACCCGTAGATCCATAAGCTTTGTTGTCATTGTTACATACCCGTCCCTGAACAAGACCTCCTCCACCTGAAGCCACCACATGGCCAATGTCATAGTTGCCGTTTCCGATGACGGAATTCAGATTAGATTGGTTTTGTGCATTCATCGCAACCACATCTCCATTGGTATATGGATCGGGTTCTGCTGTATAAACAACCAGATTGTTGTTGGCTACCAGGGTAAACCGGATGGTAACATCCCTGTTGTAAATACCATTAACCCGGTTCATGGTTGTGGTGATGGCAGAAAGTCCCAGGGGAACTGTTCCACCATGAAAGGCCGTGTACTCACGGGTGGCGGCAACCGCAAGGCGGTAAGTTCTACGGGTGCTTCCGCTTAAAAACTGTACGCCCGGTTGTCCGGATCCTCCGGATTTGGCTTCCGATGCGGCTTCAAATTCCTTGTCCGATACCCCGCAGGAAAAAGGAACCGGCGAAGCCCTTCGGGCATCTTTTCTGTCATACACCTGATAATACAAAGTTTCATTGTGGAAAACCGGATCGATATAAAACGATCCCTCAGGGCCAAGTATCTGGGCATGGAAACCCTGGTGGGTGAAATCCATGAACACCTGACTTGTTCCCGCATTTCCCATAAATGTCCGGATATCCGGAAATTTCCCGGCAAGCAAAGGCTCCATTCCGGCATAAGAAACCACCGAAAAACGGATGGGATTTCCAGCCGGTATCGGTAAGTCTACCGGCATACCATAACTTGTTATCGGTGCTGCCCTTTCTGCCGGTGCCTGGCGAAGGAAGGTTTTCAAAGCCTCAAATTCCAGCCGGAAATACCGGGCTTTAGAAGGTTGAATGTACCGCTTACCCTGACCTTGAAGCTGACTTTCCGTGACTTCTGTCCAGAAAGACGCCTGGCCATGAACCTGCAATACCTGAGTAAACAGGGCAAAAAGGCTTGTTAATAAGCCTGTCCTGCCCCAAAACCATACTGTTTTTTTCATAGGGTTTGGTTGGATTGTTTGGAAGAAATACCCTTACCTGAACTGGAAAAGGCTCCCCAAAGACGGAAAAATTTCAGAAATAGTTTCCTGTAAGGGACGTAGGAGGCCAAAAAAAATTTCATCTGTTCAGACGAAAACCCAATCAGAAGCTTTGTTTTTGATTTTTTTCCAAATAAAATTTGGCGAAAATTCTTGTTTCCATTTTTTAAGGCTTCTTCGAAACTTTAAACTTTCGCAAATGAACCTCTCTGAGTCACCCTTATTCAGCCCAGACCTGGCTCCGGTTCCCCCCTCAGAGCGAACATGGTCCAAATGGAATCTTGCAGCGCTTTGGGTGGGCATGGCTGTTTGCATCCCGACCTACCTGCTGGCTTCCTATATGATCCGATCCGGATTGTCCTGGCAGGCTGCACTGGTCATTATTGGACTTGCCAATCTGGTCATAACCCTGCCCATGGTGCTAAACGGACATCCGGGCGTAAAATATGGTATTCCTTTCCCTGTTGTTGGAAGGGCCGCATTTGGAACCCGGGGTGTTCATCTGGTTTCCATTGTCCGGGCTATTGTGGCCTGCGGATGGTTCGGTGTGCAAACCTGGGTAGGCGGACTGGCTATTTTCTCCATCTGGAATGCTGCCACAGGAGGAATCAATGAACCTGGACTTCAATGGGGTGAGTTTGCCTGTTTTGGCATTTTCTGGTTGGTCAATATGTATTTTATATGGAAGGGAACCGATAGCATACGCTGGCTTGAGGATATTTCTGCCCCCATCCTGATCCTCATCGGACTCTGCCTGATTTACTGGGGATACGAGAAGGCTGGAGATTTTTCCAAAGTCCTCGACAATGGCAGCCAGTTGGGAAAAACCACAGCCCGGATTATCTATGAACCTGGTAAACCGGCTTTTTCTGTCCTGCTCGACCCCATTCTTGATGGCAATGGCCAGCCCAGGGGCGATTCTGTTCAAATGGTTTGGAGCTACCTCGGTCAGACTCAGGAAACTTCCTGGGAAAAACTCAAGCCCCAGCATCAAATCCATATTCCAGATCCTGAGGCAAGGATAGATCCCGATATTCTCCAGGGCAAAAAGCCCCTCAAAATCAGATTTATTAAAGGCATCAAAAAGCCAGCCGAACTGGATGTCTTTGTCCTGCCTCAACCTTCTGGCTCCGGGAAGCTCTGGTCTTACCTCCTCTGGTTTACAGCAATGGTCGGGTTCTGGGCCACCATGTCGATAAGCATATCCGACATCACCCGGTTTGCCCGTTCCCAATCCGACCAGATCCAGGGTCAGTTCCTGGGCCTGCCCGGAACCATGATGTTTTATTCCTTCGTTGGCATTTTCGTTACTTCGGCTTCCTTGTTTGCTTTCGACGACATCCTCATTGCCGAAGATGCTCCCTGGGATCCAGTTACGCTTGTTTCCCGTTTCAAAAATCCACTTGTGGTGGTTTTTGCGCAGATTTCCATGATTATCGCTACCCTTAGCACCAATATTGCTGCCAATGTCATTGCTCCTGCCAATGCTTTTTCCAACCTGGCCCCCCGAAAAATCAGCTTCCGGCAAGGGGGATATCTGGCAGGATTGCTGGGTATTCTGATCTGCCCCTGGTGGCTGATGGACGAGATCAGCAATATTCTCATTTTTGTATCCGGCCTGCTCGGTCCCGTTCTCGGCATTCTTCTGGCCGATTACTTTTGGGTCCGGAAGAAGAAATTGGATGTCCATGCACTGTTCGATCCCAATGGAATCTATGCTTATGGCGGCTCAGGCTTCCATTCCAAAGCGCTGGTCGTTCTCGCAGCCAGTATATTTCTTGCCCTGATCGGCTACTGGTTTCCCCGGCTTCATTTCCTTTATGCCCTTTCCTGGTTTACCGGCTTTGGGTTCGCTTTTCTCCTTTATGGTTTCTGGACCAGCTCAAAAACCACCTCCAGGAATGCCAATACGTAAATCTTCGCCATCTCCTGATTTTTCTTTATCCTGCACCGAAATCAGCCCTGGAAAGAATTCTCAAAGTTCCTGACCTTCTGATTTTACATGAAAACATTCCAACCAAACAACCATTTATGTCCATTTTGATTAAAGGAGGGCGGATTATTTCGTCTGGCACAGATACAGTTGCCGATCTCCTGATTGAGGGGGAAACCATCAACGCCATCGGAAAACATCACAATGTCGTTCCCGACCAGGTAATCGATGCTACCGGACTCTTTGTTTTTCCGGGCGGAATCGATCCGCATGTGCATCTGGAAATGCCATTTATGGGTACATGGTCTGCCGATAACTACGAAACCGGAACCCGTGCCGCACTCTTTGGCGGAACCACTACGGTGATTGATTTCATTCTGCAAACCCAGGGTGAATCTCTGCAACATGCCCTCTCCCAATGGCAGGGCCGCTCCAATGGCAATGCCTGTGGTGACTATTCATTCCACATGGCCGTCACCGATTTCAACGATGCTACCCGGGCAGAAATCGCCGGTCTCATTGCAAGCGAAGGCATTACTTCCTTCAAAACTTTTATGGCCTACAAAGGCGCCCTCATGATCGACGATAGTCAAATGGTGGGCCTGATGCAGGAAGTCAGAAAGCATGGAGGTATGGTAACCGTGCATGCCACCA
>JBIPNA010000210.1:0-6169 GCA_044375665.1 Catalimonadaceae bacterium | reverse complement strand
AGGTCAGCAAATTGTGGTCAGGGTCGAGGACAGAAAACTCCCTTTGCAACCATGGTTTTGTTTCGAGATGTCCCGCTGCAGGCATAAGGGCTTTTTTGGCGAGAAACTCCTGATACAATAGGTCAACTGAATTGGTTCGGATATAAACCTGCCCGTAGTTTTGAAAAGGATCCAAACCCGGGAACTCAAAAAAATGGAGCTGGATTTCATCACGTTCCAGCATCAGATACCCTGGAAAGTCGGCTATTCCGAATTCCCTAAACCCTAAAACCTGTATATAATAATCGCGGGTCTTCGATTTGTCCCGCATGGGGAGTTTTGGATGGATGGCTACAAGCATATGATTCCGAAAGCCAAAAATGGGAAAAGCAGCCAGAACCAAAAATGAAAAAAAAGCCCGACCTGTATAAACAGGTCAGGCCAGGAAAATTTGGATTACAGGGTTCGGTTTTTTGGTTTACAGTTTCTGAAACGGAATCAAGGTTGTTCCTTTTTCTGTTTTAACCTGCAAGCGATACATTCCGGCTGGAAGTGTTGCAACCGGGATACGTTGCCGGAGTCCGGTTGCCGAAGGAATCCGGATCATGGATTTACCCAAAACATTGAAAACGGACAGTTCCATTTCAGCTTCGATTTCAGAATTCAGGACCAGCTCCTCCCCTGCCGGGTTTGGATAAAGGCTCAGTTCACCAAGTCCAGGCACAGGTAAGGAAACAGACACAGGAACAGGCACATTGCCCAGACTGTCGGTTTTGATGAGGATGGCTTTTCCTTCATTGTTTTCCAGCGCCGAACCAACCATGATCAGCCCTCCATCCTGGGTAGGATTGGCTTCCTCTACCCTGATAATGGGATAAAAACTGTATTCCTTTCCCCAAAGGGAATCTCCCTGGGCATTTACTTTATACAAATAGCTGATGGGATCAAATCCTGGACGTACACCTGCCAGCCAAAATCCGCCATTGTTATCCTGAACTATAGATCTTATCCGGACATTTTTAAAGGTTTTGGTCTTTATGGTATCTCCGTTTGATTTGAGACGAAGCAACCAGCTATTGGCAAGGGTACTATTGGCGTTGAGTGGAACGGTGGCCACCATCAAAAATCCACTATCTGGCAAAGACACCACATCTTCAGGACGAGGGGTAAACTGGCCCCGTGAATAACGCTTTGCCCAAAGGGTATTGCCCTCATCATCGAGCCGGACCACCGACAAAGCTTTTATGGGCGAACCAGTATTTCCCCCTACAATAAAACCTCCAAATGGATTTTCCTTTACCGTTAAGGCCCGGTGGTCGAGGTAGTTGCTCATAGGCGACTTAATCCATTGGGTATTTCCCAGGGAATCTGTCTTTACCAGGTGCATGTATTCAAGCACGGAAGGGGCAGATTCCCCGGCGAGCAAAAACCCTTTGTCTGAGGTTTCAATCAGGTCGAAGGCAATTTCAGAAGAGGTGGATGGCTGACCATAGGATTTTCCCCACAGAGAATCCCCGTTTGCTTTTAACCGGAGTAGCAGCATGTCCTGCTGGTAATTGGAGTTTTGTGGTTGGGAATACCCGCCGATGGCATATCCTCCATCCCTGGTCCGGACAATTTTGTAATTGTAATTTAGATCGTTGCGACCGAAACTCTTTCTCCACAACTCACTTCCGAGAGAATCGGTACGGATTACCAGGACCTTGACACTGGTAAAGAAATTATTGGTTGGAGAAATATTCCCGCAAAATGTAAAACCCTTGTCGGGGTTTTGTACCACCGAAATTCCTGTAATTCCAGCAGGACCAAAGGTTTTGGTAAAATCTGGCTGTGCCCACAGGCCCGATTGAAAAACAAAAATGAAAGCGGGCAGTAGTGCAAATCGCAGCCTTGAATCCAGCAAATGAAGGGTTGAAAGGAGGGTGATTTGTCGGAGTTTTAACATGATGAAGTGATCTGCGTAGTTGGTATCTGGAATCAAATTTGGGGCATGCAGCCGTTACAGCCAAATAAGGCCATAAACAAGGCCGTAAATCTGAGTAAGTGGAGGATGAATTTTACAAATATCTGAATTCGTTCCTTCAGTGGGGCGGATATACCCATGACAACAACTTTTTTTCACCACCTTGCATCTATAGCTATTCCCATTATAATGAAACAATTCGCCTCAGGACTTTGGATACTTCTGTTACTGGCTTATCCTGTTTTTGGCCAGACCCCAAATTTACAATGGTCGGCGCTTTATGGCGGCTCTGGACAGAATACTACTTATTCTGTTGCGCCTGGAATTCAGGGGAAAGTGTTTGTAAGTGGTACCTATTCCGGAACCATGGCCTTGGGAACGCAGGTTTTACAAAATTCCGGCGGAACCGATGGATTTGTGGCCAGGTTTTCCGCAGATGGGAATGCTGAATGGGCAAAACGATTGTCTGGTTCAGGCGACGACCTGATCCGGGATGTATTTCAGGATGGTCAAGGTAATATTTTTCTGGCTGGGCAATACGGTTCAGGGTGCAGTTATGAAGGCATTTCTATGCCTTCTGAAGGAGAATCGGATGGATTTATAGCCCGCCTGAATCCGGAAGGAGAACTTATCTGGCTAAAAACCACCACCAATACAGGGAAAATGCAATGGAATCGTGTGGCCACAGATTCGGCAGGCAACCTTATTGCTCTGGGGCAATTTTCCGATACCCTGGTATTGGGAAACAACACATTGACAAGTAATTCCTTCTTCAACATGGTCCTGGCAAAATTCAATCCGGCAGGAGAAGTAATCTGGGCCAAATCCTGGGGCAGCAGCCTTGACGATAATGGATTTGACCTTTGGATTTCACCTTCAGGCAATATTGTAGTTTCGGCTGATTATCAGGGGATTATTACATTAGGCTCCCAGACCTTAACCCGAAAAGGGCTAAGCGATGCCCTGGTTTTTCAGACAGATCCGGATGGAAACCCCATTTGGGCGCAATCTATTGGTTCGAGAAAAACCGACAATGGATTCGTGGTGACCGGAGATGCCAACGGAGATGTATATGCTGCCGG
Source organism: Catalimonadaceae bacterium (assembly GCA_044375665.1). Lineage (GTDB taxonomy): Bacteria > Bacteroidota > Bacteroidia > Cytophagales > Flexibacteraceae > CAMDMI01. The sequence continues at coordinate 3,145 of JBIPNA010000210.1, read as the reverse complement.
TACGTTTATGGATACGGTTCAGGTCGGGGCTGTATCACTGATAAGCAAAGGAGCCTGGGATATCTATGTATTTCGTTTTGGGCCTGACGGCTCGCCTTTATGGGGAAACTCCCTCGGCAGCAAAAACAACGACCGGTGCAATGGAATCGACCTGGGACCCGATGGTCGGGTCTACCTCCATGGCTGGTTTCAGGACACCCTGACAGCGGGTTCATTTTCCTTTACAGCCAAGGGCATGTTTGATTGTTTTGTAACCCAAATGGAGCCCGGTGGAGAAATTTCCGGAGCCTTTTCGTACGGAAGCACCAACCAGGATGTGGGTTCAGACATGTTTGTAAATGAACAGGGAAACCTTGTTTTGGCTGGAAATTTTTTTGGTTCCAATTTGAGTTTCGGGTCCCAAACACTAACGAGTACCACGCCCACAACCCATTTTCTGCTTCGGACGGGACCTTTGGTCTCGGAGATAGAAAGTTTAAAGAATGGCGGGCTGTTGCCCATTCGGATTAGGCAGGAAGGTGATGGCAGGATGGAGGTATTTTCTTCAGAGAGCGGAATGCTGGAAATTGTGGATGGTTTGGGGAGGATAATCATCCGGACGGAACTGTTTCCCAACCAGCAGACACCGGTATTTTTGAGGAGAGGCCTTTACAGATACCGGTTTTTCTCCGGCAAAAAATACCATTCGGCTGCTTTTATAGCGAACTGACCCTTAAGAATTGGTTGAACCTGGAAGAGGGCCAAAAGAAAAAGTTTTGCGTGAGGGACCGACGGGAAAAGCCCGGAAGGCCGGAGGTACGACGGGCTGAGGACTTGTACCAAAGGGCCCGACCCCAGGGCTGGAAAATTCGTTGATAGCAAACCGATCTGGTAAATCCCAGCCCCTGGGGGCACGCCCAATAATGGCCACTGATTCCTGAAAAAGGCCATGAACTCAGTGGCAGGAATCCGACAACTTTTTGTGTTGTATAAAAGGATGTCTGAAAGGCATTTTAACCAAGGACCTGGTTTGGCAAGTAGCATGCAAAGCCATCCATTCCCTCATTCCTTGACTACGTATAGGGAAAGGTTCCCCAATTTTTGCTTTTTTGCGGCCGGTTCCTTCATCGTCAATCGGTCGTCCATGTTAAAGAATACCATAAAGGGCATTTTGAACAGCCTGCCCTATGTCAGTCATTTGAACCGGGAATTGAAGCGGTACAAAACCTGGTACCCACCCGGACATTATTACAATCCCCTGGTGAATGCCAGAGAATTGGAACCGTATGCCGACACTTTGTTTGACATGAAAAGAAAGTCGGTGCATGGCATTGATTTTCAGGAAGAAAAGCAGTTGACTCTTCTGGACGACCTCATTCCATATTACAAAGAATTGCCTTTTCCTGTGGAGCAAACACCCGGTTTCAGATATTATCTGGGGAATGGGATTTTCTCGTATTCGGACGGAATTTTTCTGCACATGCTGATGCGCCACTGGAAGCCGAAGCGGATTATTGAAGTTGGTTCAGGCCACTCTTCGGCGGTGATGATTGATACGAACGAGCGATTTATGGGCAATTCGGTCAAGCTCACTTTTATTGAACCATACCCTGAGCGTTTGTATTCCCTGCTGAAAGATGCCGACAAAACCCAGAACCGAATTTTTGAAAAACCGATTCAGCAGGTCCCTCTCGGGGAATTTGAAGCCCTGGAATCTGGCGATATACTTTTTGTGGACAGCAGCCATGTAAGCAAAACAGGAAGCGATGTTAACTTCATTTTCTTTGAGGTGCTGCCCAGGCTAAAATCCGGTGTTATTGTGCACTTTCATGATGTATTTACCCCGATGGAATATCCAAGACCATGGGTGATGAAGCAACATGACTGGTTTGGTTTTAATGAGATTTATATTCTAAGGGCTTTTTTGATGTACAATCCTGAATTTGAAGTCCTTCTTTTCAATACTTTTCTGGAAGAACACCACGAAGCATGGTTCAAAAAACACATGCCACTTTGCCTCGAAAACAAAGGCGGAAGTATTTACATCCGTCGAAAATAAAAAACCACTTCCCTATTAATTTTTATGCGTAAATTACTACTCGTCAGTTTTTTATGGCTGGCTATTTCGGCGTCGTCCAATGCCCAGCTCCTTCAGTATTATGGATTTGCAGGTAATAGCGGTTCTGAAACCACAGCCGGTGCAACAGGACAGCCCACCAACGGAACACTAACCACCATCCGAAGAGGAAGTGGGGTGACGCCCAATGCGGCAGCCAATGCATTTGGAGCAACGGGATTTACCACAGCCACGTCTCCCGATACAGCAGATTATTTCGCTTTTGGCATTCGGCCTGCGGCGGGTTTTGTGTTGAAACTCGATAGTATTGTCGTCGGAGAGCGGAGATCCAATTCGGGTCCCAGATCCTTTGTGGTTCGGAGCAGTACCGACAATTATTCAGGAAATCTGGGAACTTTTTCTGTTCCTGATGATGCCAATTTCAGGAACAATCAAAAAGTGGTTTTGGGGAGTGCTTTTCAAAATCTTGGCGCTTCCGCGACTACATTTTTCCGCTATTATGGATTTGCTGCTGAAAATGAAACAGGATCATGGCGATTGGATTCGATCCGGTTCTACGGTCAAATCAGCCTTTCAGGCCCGCAAACTTCGAGTGTCCGGTTTTCGTTGAGCGCACAGTCGCTTTCCGAAAACACAGATTCCCTTCAAATTGTCGTACAACTGGATCCGGCAAGTACAAGTGGGTACCAGACACAGGTGGTGGTAAAATCAGGAACCGCAGTGGCCGGAACCGATTACCAAACCCCCGCAGTTTCGGGACTGGTGTTTGCTCCCGGACAAACTTCCGCGACCCTGAAAATTAATCTGTTGGATGATGCAGTTGCAGACGGCAACAAAACCCTGAATCTGGTCCTTCGAAAAGCCACCGCAGGCAGCTTTGCCAGCGCAGAAATCGGAGCAGATTCTCTTCAAACCGTTACTTTATTGGACAACGAAGCGCCTGTCGTTTCAGGCATTCCGTTTACCCGAACCATTGCCCAGGTACGTGGCAACAACACCGATGGCCAGGCTGATTCCGTTGGACGAAATGTCCGTTTGTTTGGAACTGTGTATGGCGTAAACCAAAGGCTGACCGCTTCGACCGGTGGA
>JBIPNA010000209.1:0-6174 GCA_044375665.1 Catalimonadaceae bacterium | reverse complement strand
AATAACAGCCAGCTGGATGAAGGGGTAATACCGCAACTGGTTGATAAGGTTGGAATTACGGTAATAAATATATTGCCTTAAACCGGCGATTTCAATGCTAATGGGCGGGTATTGGGTCCGCATTTCCGCAATCTCCTTTTTAAAAAAAGCCTCTTCTTGCTTTGGATTCAGGCCCTTAGGAACATCAAAGTTCCGATGACTTATATAATTGCTCTGGTCATCGGTAAGAATAACCGGGACGGAAGTATTGGCCTCAATTATCTCCTTAAACAAAAAACCCTGACTTTCAGAGTATTCTGCACTTGCAATTTCCTTATACCCTTTTGCCGATAAGTCAATCAGCTTGCGCTCCCGGTCGGCGAGTCTTGCCACCAGATCGTTGGTATAAACAACAGAAAGGCCACCTATCAGCAATGCAAACAGAATGATAACCAGTTTAAGCGTAGAGCGATTGCTGTAAATATCCATCCGAATGTGATAATGTGCTCTGAGTTTTCAGAAAAATATCAATGGCCCAGGGCATCGGCCCCAAACTTAAATGGGAGGCTGTCACCCACTGAGGCAAGTCCCAGAAAACCAGCATGTTTCTGCTTGAAAACCATCCTGATGGGTTGGGACTGGCGCTCTTCGTATTCCATTAGTGCCTGCCGGCAGGAACCGCAGGGACAGGCGGGTACCAGACTTTGTTCCCCTTTCCTTCGTGCAACGACTACAAGCTCAAGGATGGCCACCCCAGGGTACCTCGACCCGGCATAATAAACAGCCGTTCGTTCGGCACACATGCCTGAAGGGTAAGCCGCGTTTTCCTGGTTAGAGCCTGTCACAAATTCTCCATTGGCCATTAAAAGTGCTGCGCCCACTTGAAATCCGGAATAAGGTGCGTAAGCCAGATCCAAAGCTTTTATGGCATAATCCAACAATAGGACAGTTTGTGGTGGAAGATCCTGCTCAGTTGGATAATGATCGAAATCTATTTGAATCTGGTGCTTTGCCATAGGCCGTTTTTTTTGAAGGGCGCCAAAGAAACAACACAATTTCCTAACGGCAAAACCTTGATATACAAGTGCATGACATCAGCTTTCTCCGGCCAAAAGTGAAAGAAGGTCAACGAATGCTTCTACATCATGAATGTGCACGGTTTCCAAAGCTGAATGTGGATTTTCAGAGGGTGGACCAATAAAAACCCAGTCAATCGGATATGGCAGATGTTGAATCTCCCGCCCATCGCTTCCTCCTTGCGATTCTACTTCCAGTTGAAATGGAATTTTTGCCTCCATGGCTCTTTTCCGAAGCTGATCCACAAAAGCTTTCCTGGGTATCCGACTATCCCTGATCGAAAAAACAGGTCCCGATCCTGGCTTAACTCCTTCTGAAACCCAGGTCACGTCAGCAATGATGGCTTTCGAAACCTGGAATTTTTCAAACAACTGCCGGGCAAGAAAACCCGCCATCCCACCTGAGATCTCTTCATAAGTCGTGAAGACAAGTGCAGCATTTTTTATTGTTGGCGCCAGTTGAAGTAAGGCCCAGACACCCAGGCGATCATCCAAATAAGGACTTTTCAGATAATCTCCTTCCTGTTTAAACCGAGGCATATAAGTAAGACGGGTTCCGGGTTCCAGAATCTCTCTCGAATCGATAAGATCAGAATGATCCTCTGATACAAGAACTGTCTCTAAAAGCTTCCCCTGATGCATTCCGACCAGAATGTCCCCCGTTTCTCCTGCCGTCCCTCCGATAGGTACAAGATAATTATCGTACCGAACCATATACCCAACGGTATCCAGATGTGCGTAAATAGCCACAGATGGTTTTCCGAAAATCAAAGTAACTGTATCCTGAAAACCATCTCCTGCCCAGATTTCCGGCTTTTGCTGCCACCTTCCCGACATACTTTGGACATATTCCAAAAGAAAATCGCTGACCAGACTTTCATCACCGCTTGTGCCCGGAATACGGCACAATTGTTCCAGCAATACAAATTTTGACTCCATTGAATAAACTTATCTGGTTTTCAGTGAGATGAGGAAGCCGTAAAATTCTTTTCACCAGCCCGCACAGCACGGCTTAACCGGTTAAATTTTGGAACCAAAGCACACACAAATGTTTCATTGTATGCGCAATATGGATTGTATGCGAAGTTGAAATCCAACACCACAGGTTTTCCCGGATGGGTCACCACATCCAGATACCGGCCGCCACCATAAGATTCAATCCCGTTTGTTGGATCAGTGAAGGGAAGGAAAAGCAAAGTGTCGCTGGGATCTTCCATGTCCTTTAACAAAAAGAGCGTATCCCGCCAGGTTTCCTTTTCCAGAATCACAAAAGACACTACCCGATGCGATGCATAACCTGGCCTGTCTGGCATAAGGTCCAGTTCCTCCCCTTTTTGAACAGGATACAAAGAACAACGATACCTTTCTGTTCCCTGTGGCGGAAAATATCTGAGTGAGTCAAAATCCGGATTCCTGTAAAATGGGGCGCCTACCTGCTCTTTCAACATTCGGTTTTTCATATCCCGAAAGGCCTGAACATCCCCTGCAGAAAAATCCGGAAGGTCGTTCTGAAAACCCCTGATTGAAAAAAACGTCCCCACAATAACCAGAACGGCCATAATGACAAAAAAAACAGGCGATGTGGATTTCATAAAAGACCCTGGTCCGAAAAACTAAAAAAACCTCCGTCGGCAAAAATCAAATGATCGAGGACGCGAATCTGCAGAACTTCGCCTGCACGCACAATTCGTTCGGTCAATTTTCGATCTTCTTCCGAAGGCTGCAGTTTCCCGGAAGGATGATTATGAACCAAAATCATACAGGTAGCCAGGCATTGTAAAGCTTCATGAAAAACAATTCTGCTATCAACCAAAACCTGAGCAATTCCTCCGTCGGCAATTTTTACTTTTCGGATTGGCTTCAGGCTTTGATTCATGTATATAACCCAAAATTGCTCCCTTGGTTGGTCAAGCAATTCTGCCTGCATGAATTTGTGTACTGCCGAAGCCCCTTGTAAGGCAGGAGGATCGCTTTCTGTTTTTGGCGTACGCCTCCTTCCCAGCTCCAATGCAGCAAGGATGGTAATTGCTTTGGCAGGACCAATTCCGTGAATGCTGCACAATTCTGCCAGAGACAACCGTCCCAACTGATTCAAATCCAGGTCTGCTTTCATTAAAACACGCCGTCCAAGATCTACTGCTGTCTCTGTACCAGTGCCTGTACCTATCAGAATGCCAAGCAGTTCAGCATCGCTCAACGCCTGTCGACCCTTCATCCTTAGTTTTTCCCTTGGTCGATCGCTTGCAGACCATTGCAATATCCCTGGCTTTTTACCTTGCTCTTCTTTCATTTCCTCAATAGTTTAAAAGGACCGGAAAATTCCTCAATTTTCTCAACCTCAGTTACCGGTCTTCAAACTGAGGCCTGATGTTGTTAATCGTGATGGTGATGGCCTGGCTCAATGCCATTTCTAAAATAGTAATACTTCAGAATCGTGCCACCGGCAAATACCAGCGCCCAAATCCAATAGACATTTACAAAGTTCTCTACAACCCTGCCTGCAAAGTGTAATCCTGCCTGAGACATGGCTGAAACAATAAGGCCTGTAACAGCAAGATTTTGCCAGATATTGAAATTCCAAAATTTAAACGAGGTATCTGTAGTCATAGCTTAAGAACGGTAGATGTTATATGGGTGGACAAAGTTACCTGTCAGAAAGCCTTTTACAAACTGATTCTCAAAAAACTATATATTTTCTAATCTTTTTTTAACCCAAAACAAACCAGGAATGAAAATAACCACTACTTTTGCGGTCCATTTTCGGAAAAGACATGGCAAAGAAAGGTAATCGCATCCAGGTCATCATGGAATGCACGGAACATAAAAACAGCGGTATGCCGGGTACTTCCCGTTACATCACCACCAAAAACAGGAAAAATACAACTCAGCGCATGGAGCTGAAAAAGTACAACCCTGTGTTGAAACGAGTCACCGTACACAAAGAAATTAAGTAACCATGGCAAAGAAAGTAGTGGCAACCCTCAAAACCGGCGAGGGTAAAGCGTTTACCAAAGTTATCAAGGCTGTTAAGTCGCCCAAAACGGGAGCTTATACATTTAAGGAAGAAATTGTTCCAAACGACCAGGTTCAGGATTGGCTTAAAAACAATTAAACCGGATTTTCTTTCCACTCCCCTGCCAAGGGGATTTTTTTTGCCTGCATATTTGTACACCGCTCCAAAGCGGGTTTTTCATTTACCACCCTCCCCACCTCATCTTTATGGGTTTTTTTGATTTTTTCACTGGTAAAAAAAAGGAAGAGCTCCAGGAATCCCTGGACAAAGGCCTCGAGAAAACCAAGGACACCTTTTTTGATCGCCTTACCAAAGCCATTGTTGGAAAGTCTGAAATTGATGACGATGTACTCGATGAACTTGAAGAAATCCTGATAGGCGCTGACGTCGGTACACCTACCACAATTAAAATCATCCGCCAGATTCAGGATAGGGTTAAACAGGATAAATATGCCTCCACTTCCGAACTGGACCGTATTCTTAGAGAAGAGGTAGCCAAACTCCTGGATATTAGAAAAACCGATACCGGGCTGATTTTCAGAGACCTGCCTTGTAAGCCATACATCATTATGGTGGTGGGTGTAAATGGGGTTGGAAAGACCACTACTATTGGTAAACTGGCCTCCCTGTTTCATTCCTATGGGCATAAAGTCGTTTTAGGGGCAGCAGATACTTTTCGGGCTGCTGCTGTGGAACAATTAAAACAATGGGGGCAAAGGTCTGGGGTACCCGTTATCGAACATGGCATGAATACCGACCCCGCATCCGTTGCCTTCGACGCCGTCAAAACAGCTGTTGACCAGAATGCCGATGTCGTCATTATTGACACTGCCGGTCGCCTCCACAATAAAGTAAACCTGATGAATGAATTGGGGAAAATAAAAAGAGTCATGCAGAAGGTCATCCCGGATGCCCCCCAGGAGGTCCTTCTCGTACTTGACGGCTCAACCGGACAAAATGCCATGCGACAGGCAGAAGAATTTTCAAAGGTTACAGAGGTAACAGCTCTTGCCGTAACCAAACTGGATGGAACAGCCAAAGGTGGTGTGGTCATAGGAATCGCAGATCAGTTGAATGTCCCGGTCAAGTATATTGGTGTTGGAGAAAAAATAGAAGACCTTCAGATTTTCGATCGCCATGCTTTTGTGGATTCTTTATTTAAGCGCTCTTAGTTTCTTTTCACCCACTCTTCCAGAAAAAGGGCCTAAAGCACCTTCAGGGCTTTGTGAAAAAAAGCCGGCCCCGGGTGTCCATGGAACCATCCGCTTTTTCTCGGGAAACCAGATGCCATCCCCGGAAGGAAAGCCTAAAACCGGAAATGGTGTCCGGAGAGAAATTGGAATTTTTCAGGTTTTGAAACTGGACCAAACAGTTGCTGGGAAAAATCCGGGGTTTTATTCCTCCATCAAAGGTCGAAGAATCAGGAAAGCATGGTCAAATGCCCGGGGCTGCTTTGCGTTTCACCTTCCTCCAGGTCAATATAGCATGCTGGTGCGTGAAAAAGGTGCATGGTATGCCAATTCATTTGGCCCAAACAATGAGATTAACCCAATTGAAGTCAGGTCGGGTGAAAGCACCAGCGTAGAGTTCTCTATCAATTACGCTGCCTTCTTTTAATAATTATGGATGCCAGAGTTTGTTGCCTTCCCCCTTTGATGGGTCTGGATTTGACTATGGTCTCCAACTTGTTAACATGCACTGAAATTGAATGGCTTACACATATCCCCTTTGAAAAATCAAGCGAATTCTCCAGGTATCGGATCCTGGGGGCAAATGGCATAATTCTTCTTAGCATTCCGGTAAAAAAACATGTAAGGGGAGCCTTTCTCCATGAAATCGAAATTGACTACAACCAGAATTGGCGACATCAACATTGGAGATCCATTGAAAGTGCTTATGGAAAATCTCCCTTTTTCAACCATTTCAGGGAAGATCTGGCTGCTTTATACGAATCAAAACTTCCCTTCCTCTGGCAATTTTCAATGGACTGGGCTGAGTGGCTGATAAAAATCTACACCAAATCGAATAGGATTCCGGTCAAAATGACACGAAACCTACTCCCATTACAACCCGAAGGGGTGTTACAACTGTCTTATAAATTGGCAT
>JBIPNA010000208.1:0-6182 GCA_044375665.1 Catalimonadaceae bacterium | reverse complement strand
TTCCCATAAAATACCATCCCTGCACGCCACCGTTTACATAGCGCTCCATGGTGAAATTTGATCCGGTTAATGTTCCCCCGGCAATGGCAGCTACCCTTGCTGTTCCGGTTGCATTGGAAACCAAAGTCAGGTTTCCGCCTGGGGTGGTTGCCAGATTGGCGGTATTGGTAACCGGCAATGAAACAGTTCCGGTTACTTTAACCTTTCCTGCAGTAACGGTAACAGATCCTCCGGTTTTGTTGACGGTAAGGTTATCGAAAGAAAAGCCTGAAGCCGAACCACTGAGATTCTGGTTGTTGGTTCCCGTAAGAGATACGGTAGACCCTGTCAGGTTCACTGTTCCGCCTGTGATGGCGACATTTCCCTGAAGGGTGATGGGCAGACCTACCCTGTTGATGGTCCCGAATGACTGGGTATAATTTCCAGCAACGGTTACCGACCCGGTGGTGGTCAGATTGAGGTTTCCATTGGTCATGGTTACTTCACCCAGGTTGGTCAGGGACAGATTAGAGGTACCTGCCATGGAAAGGGTTCCACCATTGAGGGCCAGGCCACTTGGAACTGCAGAGCCTGAGGTAATGGTTCCGGAACCTGTATGTTCGAGTGTTCCATTGTTGAGGGTGATGAACTCGGTGATGGTCAGGTTCTTTGCTGCTGTAAGACTTAAGGTTGCGCCAGGTCTGTTCAGAGTAAGATTCCGCAATTGGGTAATCAAACCAAATATATCCCCTGTAATCGCCCCGGTTCCACCGATGGTTAGGTTGGCCTGGTGGGTTGGTGTGCCGCCATTTTGTATCCTTTGCGCACCTTGTATGGGTCCCAAAAGGGTAAGTGAAACAGCAGGGTTAACGGTGTTATTGCCCAGAGTGAGAACTGCTGTGTTTGGTCCAAAGGTATTGGTGAGTGAAATCGTTCCGTTAACGGTGATATTGGCTCCGGGCACCAATCTCCAACGCCCATTGGTTTGGGTATTGACCATGGTGAGATTTCCGAAACGGTTTCCAATGGTCTGGTCCATGGCAGGGAAATTATACTGGGAATTTTCCTCATAACGCCCGATCCAATTGATGCGGTCTGTAGGCAATGTCCCCCATTTCACATTATAAACTCCAGAAACTCCATTGGTAGAAAAATTGTCGAAAATACCACCTGTTCCGCCATTGGCATTAAGAGGAAAGATAACCTGGAAAGTGGACTGATTCTGAAATTGCCACACAGGTCCGAGTGATGCAGCGGGCTTCACATGAATACGTCCTCTGTATTGGCCACGGATGGTGATGGTTCGGCCTGGGCAATTCACATAACGGGTTATGTCGGTGGTACCGCTTACCCGGTTGTCCATCATATTCAGGTCCCAGTAAGTAGTTGCTGCCATGGTCTGGTCGGCATTGGAATTGTTGTAATTCACTTTACTTCCTGTTTGGAAATCGGTTGTTGCTGACCCATTGGGCACAATCGGTGCAGAGATCAGATAAGGCTGGTTGGTTTCGTTGCGGTACGAGTTGTTGACCAGCAACAGACTTGTGGCAGACTGAACATGGGCAATGGTTCCAATGAGGTTAACGCCTACATACAACATTCTCCCGTTCATGGCGGAGGAAAAACCTGTGCCGGTAACTACATTGGTTCCTGTGGAAGCTGTGAGGTTTCCACCGCCCGGAAGATTGACGGGATAGATGATGTTGTAGGTAGAACTATCCGGAATATTGATGACAGCACCGACATTTCCAATGGCCTGCAAAGTGAGTTGGGCATTGTTGGTTATAGAGCGGACAGCTCCAATAAATCCACCTTCGGTTGTGTACAACAAAGCTCCCGGAGTCAATTGGGTGGTGAATTGGGACCCGTTGGTGCCAACAATAGAGAATTGATTTTGAATTAACCTACCTACACCAGCAGCAGTAAGGGTGGGCTGATTAAAGCTATAGTTTCCAACAATATTGAGAATGCCGCCACTTTGGATGGTTAGTTTCTTTCCAGAATGGGAAATATGGCGGACATTAATGGAATCACCTGATTGGATTATTGGATTTCCAAGGCCAGCGCCATCAATAATCACATTGTGCCCGATATCATCTGGCCAGTTGCCTGCCCCTGAAGGAAACACATTCCAGTTTCCGGCTTGCTTCCAGTTGCTGTTTCCACCTCCTCCTGTCCATGAAAAAGTAGGATCATCCGGCAAAACGCCGCCTGTTTGTCCGAGGATATAAGTTTGAACACCTGCTACACCTGCTACGGTATTTCTACGAATCTGGGTATTGCTCGGCACTCCACCTGGTCCGACAAGATCGGCGGCAAGCTTAATCCAGAAAGAGCCGCTCCAGCGGAAAAAGGAATATTTGGAATCATCGATGGTAGCATTGAAGTCATTGCTCAGCAAGGCTTCTGTCCAGATGGCATAATTCGGGAATCCACCAGTTGTCCGGACATTGTAAATAAAATTGGTCCGTCTGTTGGAAGGAACATTTGGCACATTGGTACCTGAAGTAATGCCGCCACCGGAGTGGTTGCGGATACTCACTTCAATAGATCCTCCGGTAACGTTGGCAGATGGAATAATGGTAACGGGGCGGTAAGCCTGAATCAATTTAAATTTTGAACCTGCCGGAACATTGACAAGGGCTCCCGGGGCCTGAAGCGTAATCTGAGTTGCAGAAACAAACGCGGAAATGACGCCGACAAGGCTGCCATCTTCGAGGTAAAGGTTATATCCAACCAAAATCTGATCGTCGAAATTGGTCGATGTACCATTGATTGTGGTGGCACCAATGGTAGCTGCATTTAAAGTTCCATTGCCCAGACCTTCCAACATGTCGTAGGCCGGACTTGCTGTCGGCATAGGACCAACAGGGAAAGTCAGTACGGTCCCTGCGTTGATTGTTCCTGCAGGTTCAAATACAAACTTCGAACCATTACCCAGCATAATATAGCGCAGCCTTCCCACATTTGTTGCCAAAGTGGAAGTAGGAGAAACTACAGGAGACTCAACTTTAAATACTTCCCCGTCGGCAACTTCCACGCCTCCGACCACAAAACCTCCCAGAAAGGTATAGTTGTTCAACCTAACCGAACTTCCGATTCTTACCTGGATGGCCCGGTTCCACTGGCGGTTGAAATTAATGGTTCCCATTGCTTTGGTTGTGTCAAAATACAGGGTTCCAAGAGAAGTGGTTACAGCTCCTGCTGAACCAACAGTAAGCGTACCAGCCGGGTCGCCAAGAATAAGGCCGGTTCCGGTAATACTTCCAATTAGCGCAAGTGTGGAGGCGGATGTTGAAAAAACCAGGGTCTGTCCTGAAGGATTGGAAAATACCCCAGCCACAGATCCGCTGTTACCAGCGCCAAAATTCTTGGTGGCAGCACCAGACAAAGACAAGTTGTTGTATGTGGTGGAGCGAACAGTCTGGGCTCCGGCAATACCTGCATACGTAACGGTGCTTGTGGAAGGATTGAATGTTCCTGTTGTAGAGGTCCAGCCCCCGGGACCAGTAAACTGAAGGCTTCCTGCTCCTGAAAAACTTATGGTTCCCGTTCCATTTAAAGTCCCTCCGATGGTTACCGCTGAGGCATTTAAGGTTAATCCCCCTCCCCCATGGCTGAGGTTGCCATCTACCGCTAGCGGCCCTGATATGGCCAGTGAACCTGTGTTGAGGTAATTTCCCTGAACAGTAAGGCTTGCAGGTGAATTTACAGTAAAAGGATTGGCTCCAGTAACATCTCCGGGTATGGTCAGACTTTCGGATGTGACTGTGGTCGCGGTAATAGCAAGGTCGTTTCCTATCGTAGTTCCGGCGGCAATGGTTTTTGTTCCCCCTCCCTGAAGAGCCAGGTCAAAGTAAGCAACCCCACGGGTAGATTGGTTTCCGGCGGCCGTATAACGAACGATCGTACCGGGAGCAGAAACGAGAAAAGTAGTCACTGAAGGCACACCTGATCCGGCATAATTGAGAGCCCCAATAGAATCATTTTCAAATGTACCCGCTCCTGAAAGGGCGGTGTTGACAACTGTGGTTACTTTGTTGACATAGGTTCCTGTAATATTCAGTGTACCGAAAACAAGGTTGCTGCTGCTTTGATTGGTCCGGGTCCCGGTAACTGTGGCAGTGGCGTTGGTCAGGGTTAATGCGGCATTGGCTTTTATGAAGCCTGTTCCGGAAAGGGCAAGAGGTCCGGTACTTGGATTAAGTGTACCGCCTGTTTTATTGATGTTACCGGCAAACTCAACCGAACCTGTGCCAAGGTTGATGGTGGCATTGGTCTGGTTAAAGTGGTTGAAGCTGGCGTTGTTGGCACCGAAGTTGATGGTTCCTCCTCCATTCGACAAAAAGATATTGTTTACTTTCAGTGCATTGGCAATGGTTTTGGTGTTGTTGTTGCTGATGGTGAGGTTGTAATACCCGGTTGCAAAATATCCCTGAATGGTCTGAGCAGCATTTACATTGTACACCACTGTGCTTGTTCCGGGATTGAAAGTTCCGGAATGGGTATTGCTGCCTGTCAGGGTAAGTGTGCCGCTACCTCCGTTTAATGTACCTGCACCTGCGAGGGTTGTAGCTGTGAAGTTGAATCCTCCCAGATCTAATACTCCTGCATTTAAAGTGGTTCCCTGGGCGAGAACGTTTCCTGAAAGGGAAGCCGTTCCGGATCCGGACTTGGTAAAACTGGTAAATGTGCTCGAATTGGGAATAACATCCTGGTTAGATGCAGAATTGTATGTAATGGCATTTCCACCGGCAGTAATGCTACCAGCGGTGTGCACAACAGGTCCCTGAAACACAAATGCCTGACCATTTTGATCGATGTTGGAAGCAGTAGTGAATGTACCTGAAACAGTAAGGGCGGCCGAAACATCTTTTATAGCAGAACCTGAAAAAGTAAGATCCTGGTAGGTAATGCCACGGACGATTTGAGTTGCTACCACATTCCCCAGGTAAGCATAGTTAACGGGACTGCCATTATTGGCCCCGGTATGGGTATTGTCGTCGAGGATGGTGACAAGGCCACCGCCGAAGTTGAGGGTTCCTGCTCCGCTCATATTGGTGGTTGTGAGCGAAAAGGCCAGCATGTTCAGAATCCCAGAGCTCAGGGTTGTACTTCCGTTAACCACAACATTGCCGGTTAAGTCGGCGGTTCCACCACCGGATTTGGTAAAGTTGTTGTATGTGGCAGCTTTGACCAACTGGGCACCTGTGCCCGTATATCCAAAAGTGCCCCCGGTAATCGTGAAGGTACTAACAGTGACATTCCCGGTGGCATTGAGTGTCCCGTTGCTTTGGATAAATGTACCGGTACCGGAAAAAGGGCCGGTAATGTTAATGGTATTGGCAGCGGTGAGCGACAAGGTAGCCGGGGCATCCAGCACGACGGAAGTGAGGCTGGTATTGGCGATGCCTGCATTCAGAATAGGGGTACCAATGTTGATGATGGCCTGGTCATTCTGGCCTGCATTTTGTCCGGGCCAGGTACTTGTGCTGGTTCCGATTTTGTTCCAGTTGGCAGCCGTATTCCAGTTGTTATTGGAGGCGCCTGTCCAGGTGAAGGTGGCCTGGGCAAAGGCAGAGCCTATGCCCAGAAGAAGGCCGAGCATGAGCATGCCGACCTTTCGGGAGGGTAAGAAGTGTTGCATAGAAAAAAGGTAACTGTTCTTATAAAATTTGAAAAGTGAAAAAAAACTTTGGCAAAAATATAATAAAATATTTGAAATAAAAATATTCCTATATTTTATTGTATTTTCCCTACATTCTTCTCAATTCCATTCCCAAACATTGAGGATCTTCAAAGGAGAATCTTCAGGCCAACTGATCCTTTCCGCACATTGAAAGGAATGTTATGAAATTTCCCGTCATCCAGCATTGTAGATTTAACGGCCTCTTTTCAACGCCTCACGACCATTTCAGTTTTCTTAACCTGGTGTCAGTCAGAAATGAAGATTATGACTGTAGAATCATTATTCAAACAAATGACACAGTTGTTTTAGGCAACAGGCAGGCCTATGCAAAGTCAGCTTAATGAACCTGGATATCCACTTCCCCGAAATTGAAACCTATTCTATTCTCCGTCAGAAAAAATCCTGTGAAGGCTTAATCCAATTTCACATGGGCTCCGTTTCAGATTTGGGCCAGGAATTGAAAAGCCGGCCGGAAAAAGGATTTTTGAGGATGGGGGGCTTTTGTTATTTCGAG
>JBIPNA010000207.1:0-6209 GCA_044375665.1 Catalimonadaceae bacterium | reverse complement strand
GATTTCAAAAGCGGCCTTTACCTCGTATTTCTCCAGCTCGAATTACAGGGTAGAAATTTCCGACCCTACCGGAAACTTTACCAATCCTTCTTTTGGGTCCAATATTTTATGGAACAACAACCAGGCTCTGGCCGGCAGAATCACCTCGGTAACCAACGGACCTGGGAAAATTCTTCTTAACATTCCCAACCATGGGTTTTACTCAGGTGCCAACGTACGTTTGAGTGATTTCCACAACGGGTATTCTTATCTGAATGGGACCCGGGATTCCATTACGGTGGTCGATGCCAATACCATCCGCCTGGAAAGAGCTGCTTTATGCGCCTCGAATTGCAACCAGACCCAGACTGCATCCATCACCGGACATGACCTGCTTAGTCCGATAGATCTGAGAATTACCCTTCCTGCCTCCCTGGCACAGAGCGCTTTTTATCAGATCCGCGTTTCATGTATCGTAAATTGCTCCAACAATGGAAGCAGCATCAATAGTCCTTTGCCATTTGCCATTGGGCCACCTCCTTCCATTGCAAGTCCTGCCGGCGCAACAACCAACGTTTGTGGAACAACGCAGAACTATTCGGTGGCCAGTGTCCCCGGCGCAACAGGTTATGTCTGGAACCTGGCCCCATCTGCGGCAGGCGTCATTACCGGAACAGGCACCAATATTTCTATCCTTTGGAGCAATACATATTCAGGCCCTTCTGCTTCTTTAACTGTTCAGGCAAGCACTGGTTGTGGTACCGTTACTTCTCTCCCACTTACAATTCCAACCAATTGTAATCCCCCAGTTCAGCCACCGCCGCCTGGCTGGGTAACAGGCTCTTATCGCAGTAAAAACTCCGGAGCCTGGAAGAACAGTTCCAACTGGGAGTACTACAATGGTACAACCTGGTCCAATGCAAGTTCATACCCGGGAAATGACGGGACCGCCAACGACGATCCGTCAGCGCAGTTTATTTACATTGGCGGAAACGGAACGGGAAGCCCTCCTTCAGCATCAAACCATACGATTACCTTGGATGGGGCTCTTTCTGCAGATCAGATTGTTGTCTGGAAAAACGGAAGCCAGACCGGCAACCTCACGCTGAATACCAGTTCGTCCCTTACCATCTTGAACGGAACAGAGGCAGTAGATTGCCAGGTCTTCGGAGATCTTCGGGTGCAACAGGATGCCAGTCTGATCACCACAGGAGTTTTGGGCATTATGAATGGCGGAAGGTACCGCCACAACTACACCACTTCTTCCGGAACCATTCCAACCGCAACCTGGTATCCCGGAAGTACCTGTTTAATTGAAGGTTATACCACCAATACAAGCGTCCCTGCAGGTTTGAACCAACCTTTTCATCATTTCACCTGGAATACCAGTGGTCTTTCTCAGGATTTTAATCTTCAGGGACAACTGACCCAGATTGCAGGGACATTTACCAACCAGGAAACCAACAACAGGTGGCTTGGGTTGACCCAGTCTGCAACCCAGATGACCTTTGGAAATCTGGTGAACCAGGCAAGAATGTACTTCAATACAGGAACGAATGCAGCTCAAGGTTCAACTTTGACCATCCTGAACCAGTTTTCCAATCAGGATGGCGATTGCATCGGATCGGCGGCACAGGCTCCGGGAAACCTGGTTGTAAACGGAGATCTGGTGGCGCAAAGGGGAACCGTTGCCATGACACAAAACTCAGCCTCCCCTGTCTGGCTGGTTCTTGGCAATTTGCTGATGCCACAAGACGGAAGACTAATGGGGAACCGTGGTGGTTCAGGTTTCAGCAACCGGCTGGAAGTCAGAGGAAATGTTTCCCTTACAGGAAATTCCACCAATTTGTGGGCAAGCGATTGGTCGGATGGGAATTTCCTGCTTTCTGTAGGAGGAAATCTCCAGTTGTCAGCAGGGACCATCAACAACTACAATCGGGGCGGCTCATTTACAATACAGATAAAAGGAGATTACCTGCAGACGGGAGGAAAACTGGATGAATCGTATACCCAACTGGTATTGAATGTAGATGGCAATTTCAGCCATACCGCAGGGACCATTTCCAATACAAATGCAACCCGGGGTTCGATGACATTTGGATTTACAGGCGCAACGAACCAAACCTTAACTTTATCCCCGGCAAATTACGGAGGAAACCGGGTTTCCTTACTGATGCAGAAAACCGGAGGTCAACTCATTCTGAATCAAAGCTTTTTGTACCAGAATTTCACCTGGATAAAAGGCGATCTGAACCTGAACGGGCTGACACATACCGGAAATGGCCTTTTGATTCTGAATGGACAAGGCAATATCGGGACCCTGGTTGGAAGTGGCGGTTCCACATTCAGACACAGATGGCTGAGAGCCCAAAGCGGAGTGCTTATTAATTCATCAGATCTACTTGGCATTACAGGAGGATCAGGAGGATCGGTTCATAAATTAAACAATTCCTCCTATGTAACAGATTATCTGCAATTTAACCTGGCTCCAAAGCAAATTGGCAATGCCGACTTCACCATTGACGGCGGAACCCCCACCACAGTAACCTTAAACGGACACTATCTTCAGGATGGGGATATTGTGGTCATTGCCGGAACCACAAACAACGGTGGGGCGTTCAACGGAACATATACCGTAAAGAGGACAGGAACAAATACTTTTAGTTTAAACAACACCAGCTTTCCGGGAAACTGGAGCTCAAACAATACCGGCACATTAACCCGTATTGATAACTTCGAAATCCCCATTGGAACCGCCAGTGAATACAGAGGATTTGGATTCCAGCGACTGCAGAATGATGGAAATCCCAAGACTTTCCGGATCCAGACAAAAGAAACGGGTCCCAATGAAGCGAATGGAACCAAAATACAACTTGTGGGTCAGGTTCCGGGAATTTTGGGAAAAAGCTGGCAGATCAGGAGGTTGTCAGGAAGTGGCGCTTTGGAAGGGTTGGTGGCAGTAAGCACCTATCTTCAAACCTTTCCAACGGATATTCGAATCGGGCAAAGCAACAACACACCATTTGTCTCAGGTTATACTTCCAGGGGCGGGATACAAACCGGGTCCAGCCAATTTGTAAGTACAAAACCAGTAGATCTGAATGGTCTGAATAGTGCCACAGGGACCAGCTTCGCATTTGGAAAATCTGCTTCACTTAATCCCCCACCCGGCGGATTCAACGTGCCAGGCCAATATGCAAACCTTACCGAAGTAGCAGCAGAGTACAACGATGTTACCTTTACCGGACCCGCAACTTTTGTCTTAGGAGCGGGTTATGATGGAAGAGACAATGGAACAACTCCAGAGCGCTTTCCGATTGTTTTCAGTCGGAAGCAATCTATACCTGTCATTATAAAAGCAGGAGCTGCCAACAGGGAAACCAGTAACTCCAACCTTACAGGAGGCCCCAATTCAGCCTTAATTGTTTTGAAAGGAGTACAAAACATCACTTTCGACGGCCAAAGCAGTGGTGGGAACTGGAAGTGGGTAAACTATGGTGGTGGGGACTCTGCCAACGTGGTTCGAATGGTAGATGGCGCAACCCAGCATACCATTAAAAATCTGGACATACAGGCCTCCGGAACCGCGACCACATTTACAGGTGCTGTACTTCTCGGCACATCGAAAGCCAATACAGGAAACTCAGGGAACCAGTTCCTCAATAATAAAATCCGAAACAACCAGGGGACCCGTAAACCTCTGTTTATCAAAACCATTAAGCAAACCATTGCACCAGGTTTTCAGGATGGAGGTTTCATCATTTCTGCCACCAATACAGTGCCTATTCAGGTACGGACTGCCTTATTTCACGGGTACGCCAGCGGGCAAAAAATCCGGATTCGTGGTCTAAGCAATGATGGGGCCGACAGGGTATTGACCAATGCAACCAATGCCAGCCCAATTGTTATTACTTCAAACAATCATGGGCTTATTACCGGTAACCGGATTTATGTAGGGAGAAACAATCCTGGATATACCGGAAAATACTCTGCCAATGTCTCTGGAAATACTGCTGCCAATGGCTTATGGTTTGTGACTGTGCTGGATGGGAACCGGTTTAGTTTGAATGGATCAAGCGGAAACGGAGCTTTTGTTCCTGCAGCACCGGGAGCCGATCCGCCAACCTGGACATGTGTAGATCCAACGATCATGGACAATGACTACTCGATCAAAGTTCTTTCGGATACCACATTTGAATTGTTCCGTGATGCCGGATTAAGTCAACCAGCGGCAGGTCGGGGCAGGTTCAGCATCAATGGCGGAAGCATGTCAGGGGCCAATTGTAAGGTTACGCCTCTGGTTGCAAATGTGTCGGCCACAACACCGGTAATTGTAACGACCACAGCAAATCACCAGCTTCAAACGGGAATGACCATTGGAATTGAAGACTCAACCAATTCCCCGTTGTACCGGACAAACTGGGTAATTACCAGGTTGTCCCCAACCACATTCAGCCTGAATTCCAGTACACCTGCGAGCTTTCCCGGAGGTGTTAAATGGCGTTTGGCAGATCCTCCCCTTATTGCCATAACTACTGTTCCGCATGGACTTGCTACCAACAATGTGATCAGCATTTCAGGCATTGTATTTCCGCCCAATGCCAATGGAAATTTTGAAGTGGTGTACATCAACGACACTACTGTATCCCTAAAAAATACCACATACTATCATACACCTTACTATGGTCCCGGCAGCATATTCAATAATGTGGCTCAATACGGCTACACCATGGGTTTCCTGGGAAATACAACACCTGTTAAAATTGGCTGCGGAACCACTCCGGGATGGTCAGCAGGGAACAACGTAACCATTTCCGGCACTTTAGACGGACTGGTAAATCCCGGAAACTACAATATGTGGACCGGGGGAGACCAGAGTCGGGAAGTTTTTCTGCTGCATACCCGTAGAATTGAACGCCCTTACCAGGGAAACCCATCTGCTTTTTTTGATGCAGGGATTTCCCGGGGGTTCGTTTCGAATAACCAGGGTACTACCTTATCGGAGTCGAATGTGATTAAAGGAAATGAGTTTTCGAACATCACAAAAGAAGGATTGCTGGTAACCAGTGCGGGAAATGGAAGCAGGTGGAAAATTGAGGACAATCACTTTTTCTTTAATGGAATTGCAGCCCCCAGGTCAGGCAGTGGAAGAGATTTTTCAGCATTTTCATTCCTGCCCGGATTAAAGGGCAACGATAATTTGATTTCAGGTAATTATATCGGAGGTTCTCAACCTTTTGCTGGTGGAAACCCCTTGGTTTTCGGGTTGTCAACCGGCCAATACACACAGGTATTATTTACCGGCTTTTTGGTAGATGTCGGTAATCAGGTTCCAACAAGAATTGTTCGGAATGTATGCCGGAACATCAATGGTACCGGCCCAGGATATAAAATTACCCAAAACAACAATGCTTCATCTGGAAGTCCCAGAGCATCCATTCAGCCCAACTCAGGCCTTTTTTCCGGAATAGATGTGCGCAGCGGATACACCATTATTGGTGGTGAAACTTATGCTGATGCAAACTGGATTGGTGACACCATCAGAAGGGAAGATTTTGCCATTGATATGAATGGGGAGGCCAATACCACTTTTGGGATCAGGACCTCTTCTGCTACCAAAACACTTATTCAGCGAAACATCATCGGAAACATCAATTGCAGGGCAAGGCAATATTCTAATCTGGGTGCCTATTCGGGCATCCTGGCAGATGGCGTAGGCGACCATTCCATTTCCAAAAATATTATCAGGAGACTTCTTGGTGTTCCTGCCACAGCCATTCGCCTGACCGCCACCGGACAAGAACAAAAAATCGACTCCAATTCCATCGCCAAAATGATTGTAAGTGGGAATGGTTTGTATGGAATTCATATTTCCGGAAATGGGAATGGAGGTACAATTGAAGGCAATCGGTTTTTTGAATCGGAATGTCTTCCCAACAATGGTGTAGGTTCCGCGATGTCGGCTCTTCATATGGATGCTACGGGAGGCGGACCTGGGTGGACTGTTTTCAACAATCAGTTCAGCTTCAACTTTAAACGATGGGGAGGCCGCTACGATGACCAGTTTTCAGCCATCCGGCAACAGTCATCAGGAGGTGTGGCCACAAAATATTATTTCAATACTGCTTATCTCTCCGGCCCGCTTGGCGATCCAGGCTGGAGTACAGCAGCTTTCAGGAAGGTGGGTGACGGTCCGGTCGTTCTGAAAAACAACATTTTTTACAATGAGA
>JBIPNA010000206.1:0-6253 GCA_044375665.1 Catalimonadaceae bacterium | reverse complement strand
AAGCGAACCGACTCGCAGATTTTCGCCGAAACAACGACAACCTGACAGTCGAAGTAGTTACTCCGGAGCAAGTCTACAACGAATATTCTTCTGGTGCTCAAGACATTACAGCAATCCGGAACTTCTCCATGGATTTGTACCATAAATCACCCACATCCAAATTCCGATACCTCCTATTGTTTGGAGATTGTTCGTTTGATTATAAAAACCGCATTTCCGGAAATACAAATTTTGTCCCAACGTATGAAAGTCCACAGTCCTTGTACATTCTTTCAACCTACGCCTCCGACGACTATTTTGGAATTCTTTCAAAGAACAAGGGAAGCTGGGAAGCAAACGATTTGATGGATATTGGTGTTGGCAGACTACCTGCCAAAACCCAGGAAGAAGCAAAAAACATGGTGGATAAAATCATTCACTACAATTCAAGTAAGCTTAGCCTTAATGCGTGGAGGAACCGATACACTTTTGTGGCAGACAATGGTGATTTCTGCGAACACAGCCGCCAGGCGAATGAATTGGCAGAAGATGTGTTAAGACTAAACTCCAAAGCAAATGCCAGAAAACTTTTTATAGGAGCTTATGCCCAGGAGGCTGGAGCAGGTGGGATTACAGTTCCTGAAGCCAATCTGGAATTATTGAATTCGATAGAAAAAGGCAGCATGATTGTTAATTATACCGGGCATGGGGGAGAAACGGTCTGGGCAGACGAGTTTCTTTTCACAACCGATATGATCAATCAACTTGAGAACAAAGATCAACTGGCATTTTTTATAACTGCCACCTGTGATTTTGGCCGGCATGATTACCCGACTTTAACATCTGGAGCTGAGGCATTGCTCCTAAACAAAAATGGAGGAGCCGTTGGTGTAATGACAACAGGACGGCCTGTTGGATCTATTAATAATTTTCAAATCAATAAATCATTTTATAACAACTTATATAAGCTGGTTGATGGCAAACCCGGAAGAATGGGTGATGCCCTGAGAGAGGCTAAAAACAATAATTCGGATAAAATCTCAAATCGGGGATTTACCCTTTTGGGGGACCCTTCAGCGCGTTTTGCGTTCCCTGAACAAGAAGTTGTCATCACCCAAATTGGATCTAACGATACCATCAGAGGTCTGGACCTTGTAGAGGTGAAAGGCTATGTTGAATCATCGCCCGGGGTTAAAGACGAATCCTTCAATGGAAGAGTCTATGCTACTTTATTCGACCGCCCCGGGACACTCAACATTGTTGATAACGATATCTGTGCCACAAAAACCTATCCTTATCAAAGAAGCGTATTGTATAACGGTTCATCCACTGTAACAAATGGAGATTACAATTTGAAATTTTTTGTTTCAAAAGACATTTCATACCAGCCTGGTTCCGGAAGGATACTTATGTATGCTAAAGATGAAATCCGGCTCAAAGACGGCGCCGGAGCCAAAAAGAATCTGGTGGTCGGAGGACTGAACCCCAATCCTATTGAAGATGAAACAGGTCCGCAAATACGGCTGTTTATGAACGATACTACCTTCTTAAATGGCGGCCTTGTAGGTATGGATGCAGATTTACTTGTTTTCCTCAAGGATTTTGAAAGTGGAATAGATGTAACCGGATTGGGAATGGGCCATGATTTGATTGCCACACTCGACAACGATGCGGTCTATGTCCTTAATGACTATTTCCAGAATGATGAAGGAAGTTACACTTCAGGAACAGTAAGGTTTCCAGTTCGAAACTTGTCCGCTGGTTTTCATACCTTTTTAATCCGGGCCTGGGATAACTCCAATAATTCATCTGAAGCCTCAATTGATTTTGAAGTTTCCATCAACCAGAATGGAACTCGGATTGTAAAAAATGTAAAAATCTATCCCAATCCATTTCGTGACAATGTTTTTCTGGAACTCGAAAACGCATTTGCCGGAGAGAAAGTCGATATCCGTCTTGAAATCTATGATATTGTTGGACAAAGGGTCACTGAAAAAGTCTGGATTTACGACAACTCAATTGCCAGACCGGGAGCTTACAAAGAACTCGCCTGGGATGGCACAAAATCAGATGGCACAAAATTGCCAGCGGGAACCTATTTTTGTAAAATCGGTTTGAAATCTGACACGGATGGTGTGGAAACCAAAATCGACAGAAAAATTGTATTGATCCGTTAAAACTTGCCTATCCCTAAAACTGAGCCTCTGAAACGAATTCTACCCTATTACTGTTACTGAATGACTACTAAAAATTTTTTTCTTCCCCTTGCTCTTTTGTTTGCATCAGCAGGGTACAAGGTTTTTTCTCAAGGTGGGACAATTGATGCCCTTAGAGGTGAGACAAATGAATATAGGGTAATTACCACTTCGGTTCCTTTCTTGGGAATCACCCCGGATGCCCGGTCAGCTGGTCTTGGCGATGCGGGTGTTTCACTTGACGGAGATCAAAATGCTGTTTTTTGGAATCCTGGCCGACTGGCAAGGGTTAAGAAAGATATGGGTGGCTCCATTTCAGTTAGCCCCTGGCTGAAAGGCTTAGGTGTTAATGATGTATACCTGGGTTACTTAAGTGGCTACTATAAAATTAACAAACAAAGTGCTGCTGGCCTTGGATTTACCTATTTCAACCTCGGTAGCATCCAAATGACAGATAATGTCGGCCAATCCCTTGGAACCCTGAATCCCAATGAATTTGCCATTTGCCCCACGTATTCAAGGGTTCTTTCCAAAAACCTTAGCCTGGGCGTTGGAATCAAATACTTCCATTCCAATCTGGCAGGGTCCTACACCGGGAGTTCGGATGGGACAAGAGCAAGACCCGCCAACTCAGTTGCGGTGGACATCGGAATGCATTTTAACAAAGAAATTAATCTTGGAGGTAATCCGGCGCAATTTGCCTTTGGAGCTGCATTCAGCAACTTAGGTCCAAAAATTTCATATACCGACGACAACCGCCGGGATTTTATTCCCACTACACTTCGGTTTGGTCCTGCCCTGACAATGGAACTGGATCCGTTTAATAAAGTGACCTTCCTTGTCGATATTGCTAAAACACTCGTTCCCACACCAGAAAAATATGATTCTCTGGCCAGAACTGACATAGGCTGGATAGAAGGAATCGCCCAATCCTTTTACAAGGCTCCCGATGGATTCAAGGAAAAAATGCAGGAGATCATGATTGGAGGAGGGGCCGAATATTGGTACGATAACCAGTTCGCTGTAAGAGCCGGTTACTTCAATGAGAACCGCTTAAAAGGGAACCGCAGGTATTTTACTGCAGGCATTGGAATCCGCTACCAAACTTTTGGTCTTGATTTCGCTTATTTGATTCCGGTACAAAGCAACCACCCATTGGCAGAAACACTCAGGTTTTCTCTCCTATTTGATTTGAATTCTGCAAAAAAGGAAGAATCTGTTACGGATAAAGCAGAAGGACCAGGCAATCCTTAAAAACAATAGTTCTCTATAGAAAAGGCAGGTTTCGATCTGCCTTTTTTCTTTTTCAACAATTATTCAAAAAGGGAATACAGCGCCTTGTAGAATGCAATCCCCACCAATTCTGAATTACTTGCTCTCCCCTTTTTCAGGCGATCTCGTGGGCGAAATACATCTTCCTGTTTCAAAGAGTGAATCAAACAGGGCATTAATGCTTGAAGCGTATTCGGGCAGAAAAATTCAGATAGGAGCCATTTCAGAAGCCAGGGACACCCAAGTCCTTCAGCAAGCTCTTGCCCAAAGTGGGTACGTGGTGGATGTAGGAGATGCCGGTACTGCCTTCAGATTTCTTACCGTATATTTTGCCCTGAAAGGCCAATCAAAAGTCCTTACAGGCTCATCCCGTATGAAAGAACGACCCATTGGGCCTTTGGTAGAAGCGTTGCGAATTCTAGGTGCCCAAATAGACTATGAAGATAAAGAAGGGTTCCCTCCCTTAGTCTTTGGTTCCTTTCATGATTGCTCTGATGTTGAAGTAGAAATTGATGTTCAAACAAGCAGTCAGTTTGCTTCGGCACTTGCCCTTGCGGGTCCTTCTCTTCCAAATGGAATTGCTATGAAGCTAAAAGGCGACCAGAATTCAAGCTCATACCTTAATATGACTTTAGATATGATGCAGCGGATGGGTATAAAAATGCAAGTAGGTAAAGACAGAATTCAAATCCCGGCTCAGAGCTATCCTGATTTTTTGCTGGAACCAGAAACAGATTGGTCTTCAGCAGGTTATTGGTTGGCTATGGCTGCATTGGCTCCAGCGAAGGTACACTTGGTTTTAAAGGGCTTGAAACCGCAAAGTTTACAAGGCGATTCCAGAGCCATTGAGATTTTAAAAGGATGGGGATTGGAAAGCCGGTTCTTAAACGATGGTCTGGAAGTAATCCGAACCAAAAAAATAGTCCCGGAGAATCCATTTTACCTGGATGCTAAGGATATGCCCGACTTCGCCCAAACCATATTGGTGGTATGTGCACTGACGGGTGTCGAAGCTTATCTGACTGGACTGAAGACTTTGGCTTTTAAAGAAACGGACCGACTTTGGGCCATGGCTACAGAATTCAAAAAGGTTGGAATTCATCTTGACTTTAATAATGAATCAGGAACCTGTCATTTAAGCGGAAATCAGGTTTGGGAGCCAGGTCGCTTTCCAGTTGAAGTTCATCAGGACCATAGAATCGCCATGTCTTTTGCTTTGGCTGCCTGTAAATTCCCTGTCGAAATTAAAAACCCGGAAGTGGTTGTGAAATCTTATCCAGGTTTCTGGTCCGAACTCGAAAAAGTTGGTTTTGGTATTAAAAGAGTTCCTTGCTCTGCCAAAGATATTTTCTGATAGTGGAGGCAAACCGTTTTTAAACCACAGTTTTCGCACAAAGGCTTTCTGGCCAGACAGGTGTAGCGTCCATGAAGAATCAACCAATGATGGGCCATGGGAATGACCTCTTTGGGAAGGTATTTGTACAATTCCATTTCTACTGCCAGAGGTGTTTTTGCTTTTTGAGGGACCAATCCCATCCTTCTGCTTACCCGATAAACATGGGTATCAACCGCCATAGCAGGCTGGTTGTAAATCACTGATGCAATTACATTGGCTGTTTTCCTGCCTACACCGGGAAGTGTTTGAAGTGCTGTTAGTTCTGATGGTATTTCACCTTGAAAATCATCCATTAACTTTTTTCCCAGTCCAGCCAGATGCTTAGACTTGTTATTGGGGTATGAAATGCTTTGAATAAAGGGAAAAACTTCATCCGGGCTTGCTTTGGCAAGACTTGCAGCATCCGGGAACCGACGAAACAATGCAGGGGTTACCATGTTTACCCTCTTGTCTGTGCATTGCGCAGAAAGGACCACAGCAACGAGAAGTTGATACGGATTTTCGTATTCGAGTTCAGTTTCTGCCACAGGGCGGTGTTCCTGAAAGTAGGAAATCAGGTATTCAAATCGGTCTTTTCTGCTCATTTTGATTAATCCGGGCGAAACTCTGAAAAACTTGGCACAAAATTAAAAGAGAAAAATCCACCATTGGCCGCTTCATTTGAATCGTTCGCAGAGGTGAAGGGCAAATTATATTCCGAAACACTGGTTTTTAAGCTTTCCGATTTGCGGGAACGAGAATCTAAACTGACCTTTGAACCCAATAAAACGCAAGTTTTATTTTTGGGTTGAAAAGTGAAAGAAAAGGCCTTGCCCGACTGGGAGAGGCTTTTTTTATTTTCAGTAATACTTGTTTTGCTGGAGGTACTGTCCAACGTAATCTGATATTCCATCCTCCAATCGGGTAAAAGGGTAAGGATATCCAGCCGTTTTCAACTTATCCATCTTTGCCTCTGTAAAATATTGGTAACTTTCTCTTATCTCCATTGGAGTAGGAACAAAAGAAATCTGAGGTTCTTTTCCCAGTACAGAAAAGGTACTTAATACGAGATCCAGAAATGTTCTGGCTTCCCCTGAGCCCAGATTATAAATGGCAGAATGCTTCCGTTCCATCATCAACCAAAAGCATACCTCCACTACATCCTTGACATAAACAAAATCTCTTTTTTGATGCCCATGCGCAATTCCTTCCCTATGACTTTGAAACAGGTTCATCTTCCCGGAAGCCTGGATTTGCCGGGTCGCATGAAAAATGACAGATGCCATTTTGCCTTTATGGTATTCATTTGGACCATAGACATTAAAAAACTTCAAGCCCGCCCAGAAAAAAGGTTGTTGCTCCTGTTCCAGAACCCAAAGATCCAAATCATGTTTTGATTCGGCATATGGATTTAAAGGATGCAGACGGGGAA
>JBIPNA010000205.1:0-6297 GCA_044375665.1 Catalimonadaceae bacterium | reverse complement strand
ATTCTGCTCACTTTTGTGATCATTGTTGTTTCATCTACCTTTTATTTTTATCAACTGTTTTTTGCCAGCAATTTCCTTGTTGGAAAGAAACAGTCAGGCTTTTTGTACATTCCTGTTGGTGCCGGTTTTGAGCAGGTTAAAGATTCCCTCGAGAAAAACGACCTGGTTCATGATTTTTTACCCTTTGCTTTTGTTTCCAAGCTCATGGGATACCAGGATGCAGTTAAGCCAGGTGCCTATGAAATTCAGCCAAATGAAGCCAATTTCAGTGTCATCCGACGATTAAAAGCGGGACGTCAGACGCCTGTAAAATTGACATTCAACTCATTTCGGACCATTCATCAGCTGGTAAACAAGCTTGATCAGAAACTTGCTTTTCAGGGAGCCGAACTCATGGAAGCAATAAACAACCCTGAAACGTTGAACAAATACGGGTTGGATTCGGCCAACATCATCAGCATTTTTATTCCTGATACCTACGAAGTTTACTGGACCATTAAACCAGAAGAATTGGTTGAAAAAATGGGGAAAGCCTTCAATCGGTTCTGGACTCCGGACCGCATTGCCAGAGCAAAAGCGCTTCAACTTACGCCTGCCCAGGTAATGACCCTGGCCAGCATTGCGCAATCTGAGACCAATAAAACCGATGAAATGCCGCGGGTTGCCGGTGTTTATTTGAACCGCCTCGCTCAGGATATGCCGCTTCAGGCGGATCCGACTGTGGTTTTTGCGGTGGGCGATTTTGAAATAAAGCGGGTTCTCTCCGGCCACAAGCAAACAGATTCTCCTTACAATACGTATTTGTACAAAGGGCTTCCTCCCGGTCCTATTGCCATTGCCATCCGCCCGGCTATTGAAGCTGTTTTGAGTCCGGAAAAACACGATTATTTGTTTTTTTGTGCAAGGGAGGATTTTAGTGGCTACCATAATTTCACTTCGGATTTTGACGAGCATCTTAAAAATGCCCGTAAGTACCAGGCGGCTCTAAACAAGGCAGGAATCCGCTGATGGAGGGGTATCTGGTACGGCTAAAAAGTAAGTGGGGCATTAAGTCAAATCTTCAGCTGGGTCTGATCCTCGCTGTTTTTTCAATAACGGGTTCGGTTTCCGTGTGGATCGCAAAGCCAATTCTCGAATGGACTGGAATTCGATCAGATATGAATCCCTGGATTCGGATTCCTTTAAGAATTGTAATTACTCTGCCCGTTTATCAGATTATCCTGCTTTTTGTCGGAGGGGTATTTGGGCAATTCCGGTTTTTTCTAAACTTACAGAAAAAATGGCTACGACTTGGATCTGGTTCAAAATCTAAGATTTCTTAGGTTTGATTTCGGTTTCCCACCCATCATATTCTGCTCCTGATTCTTCCGCCATTTCCCATAGCAGCAATACCACATGGTCCATTTTTTCTTCTGTTGGAGTCTCTATCCTTGAGACTTCCAGAATAAATGGCATGTCGTCAGCGACAGTATTTTGGAAAGTGGTGCACTCAAATCCCTGAATCACCATATTGGCCTGAAATGATTGTCGGGTAGTTTCATCCGGAAACAAAATCTGGTGTTTTATCAACCTTGGTTCTTCTGGATTGTCTCCTGACAACTCCAGTTCTGCAAGGATTTTCCTGTTTTGTATCCGCAGAAATTCTCTTTCATCAGGCAATAAGAAGTCGAAATAAGTTTCCCATTGATCTTCTGTTCCCAAAGCCAGTTCTACCTGATATCCGGGGAAATCCATCATTACCTTTGCCACACAGGCCGCAGCAGCGTCACCATGAGCAGCATAAAAGAAGTACAATCTTTGTTTGTGAAATGCGGCCCTTCCAACCAAAATACCTTCCAGTGATTCGTGGAGTGCACAGGCCAGACCATCCTCTATTGCAGAAAGTGTTTCCAGTTCTTCGCTTTTTGGAAACCCAAAACCATCAGGGTCAAGAAGATGAACTGAAATCTGGATTAGCCAGGTCTTGTCCGGGAGTGGAGCAAACCTGCGAAAGTCCAGATCGGTTGCAACAGAAGCAGGATGGCCATCTATCTGGCAGAAGTAAGCATCCCAGTCAGGGTAATAATCGCTTTCATCTTCCATTTTCCCGAGGTTTGACTTGGTACTACATCAGCGGGCGACTTTTCGATCTGAAATTGCTGCAACAAACAGATCTTCATCCCCGGAAGAAACGAGCGGGCTCTTTCCAAACTCTGTTTTCCCTGAAAAAGATCCACAGACCCACAGGTTCCCGCTACCATCCAATTCTTTTCCGGCACATTGAAAAGTGGAATTGAATTCTTCTTTGCGAAGTTCATCCAGATTTCCTCTTTTGTCCCACCTTGAGATGAAAATCTGATTGGTCAGGTCCCCTTTCAAAGTTTTCCTTCCACTTTCAAGAAATTGGTTGAAGAAACCAGCCACAAGAATTGATTTTTCGTCGGCAGAAAAATGGATTGCAAGCGACTCTTCTACTTCGCTTCCTCCCAGTGTGGAAGTCCAAAGGATCTGGCCGTCGGTTTTTACCGCACAAAGGAAAATGTCGGTCTGGCCTTTGGAGACTTCGACTTCGCTGCCAAATTGGGTTTCTCCGGAAAATTTCCCGGTTAAATAAACTGTACCTTCAAGGTCTGTACAGGCATCCGAGATTTGAGTCTGGGCATCAAAACCAGAGATTACTTTGCTCCACAGCAATCTGCCTGTTGCTTCCAGCCGAAGAGCAAAGGAAGATTTGGCACTATTGCCCCCAAATTCCTGATCGTCTACAAAAAATACCTGATCGAAAATGCCGCCAACTACCACTCTTCCCCATGGATCTGTACTAAGCATGGTGACTTCATCGAACCCAGGTCCGCCAACAAGTTTTGTCCATGAGGGTGTTCCTTGCCAATCGAGTTTGGTGATAAAGCCATCGGTTTGTCCCATTTGACGGGTGTTTTTTTGATCAAAAGATCCTGAATATAATCCACCGATATACAATCCTCCCTGGTCAGTTACGGCTATAGCCTCTGGTAAGGCTGTGCCGGAAGTACCCAAAGCCCTGGCCCAGACCAATTGACCATTTGAATTTATTTTGGCAGCAAACAAGTCGCTTCCTTTAGAAACAAGCAGCTCATTTTCAAACCAAATGGAATCTGTAAAGACTCCTGTGATATAAAGGTTGCCTTCAGGGTCGCCTGTTATGGCATTGGCAAAATCATCCAGTTTTCCGCCATAAGTCCTGATCCAAAGCGGCAAGCCTGCCGGATTGTACTTCGTCACGTAAATATCCCCTCCTCCTTTGCTTTCAATCTCGGTTTTGTAAAACTTGGCCTTGTCGCTGATGCTGCCTGTTACATAAACATTTTTTGCAGGATCAACCCAAAGGCTGTTGGCAAGATCAGTACTTGCACCTCCAGCCCTTTTTACCCAATTAACCTGACCAAACAGATTAACGGCAAAAAGAAAATGAAGAACCAGGCCTGTTAGTAGATAGCGCATATTTGGAAAACCGGTTTAAGCCAATACAAATGAACCACCGGTTGGGTAAAATCCCGTAAGGGTTTTGTCAAGAACCTTAGCTGGAAAGTTTTATGGCAAAAATGAAGGAAGCTGTCAGATTGCCTGAAGCTGTTTCTTCAGATCGTTCACAGTTTTCTTAAAAGAAATATCCGTATCGATCAGATTATGAACACATTGTACGGCATGAATTACTGTACTGTGATCTCTTCCTCCAAAGTACTGGCCAATCTGCTTCAATGAATAATCGGTGTATTCTTTGGCAAAATACATGGCCACCTGCCTGGCAGTAGCCACTTCCTTTTTTCGGGTTTTATCTTTTAAAGCGTCTATTGTGACCGAAAAATATGCACTAACTGATCTTTGGATTTTTTCTATATCAACCTCTTTCTCAATGTTGTGCACAATGTTTTCCAGAATCCTTTTGGCCAGACTTAAATCAAATTCCTGCTTGTTCAAAGAACTTTGAGCAATAAGAGAAATTAAGGCTCCTTCTAATTCCCGGATATTTGTATCAATATTAACAGCCAGATATTCAACCACTTCCATCGGCATATGTACCCCGTCATTCTGCATTTTCTTCTGAATGATGGCCATCCTCGTTTCGAAATCAGGTTGTTGAAGGTCGGCTGTCAATCCCCATTTAAATCTCGAGATCAGCCGTTCGTGCATTCCTTTCAGGTCTCTTGGAGAACAATCTGAACTTAGAATAATCTGCTTGCCTGCCTGTTGGAGGTGGTTAAAAATGTGAAAAAAGATTTCCTGGGTTTTTTCTTTTCCTGCTAAAAATTGAACATCGTCAATGATCAAAACATCCATTTGCATGTAATGCTCTGTAAAATCATTGGCGGCATTTTTGGTTAATGACTCAATAAATTGATTGGTAAACTTTTCAGAAGAAATGTAAATGACTTTCCGTTTCGGATCAAGTTCACGTATTTTATTGCCAATGGCATGCATAAGATGGGTTTTTCCCAAACCCACTCCGCCATAAAGCATGAGTGGATTAAATGAAGTTATCCCTGGCTTAAAGGCCACAGCCAAACCGGCCGATCTTGCCAGTCGGTTACAATCTCCTTCAACAAAACTTTCAAAACTGTAAAATGGAATTAGATTGGACTCATCAAAAATCCTGTCTTTTTCCAACCGCTCGAAAAAAGCCGATCTGGGTGTTGGCATATTTTCTTTGGGGCTTTCCTGCTTTCCCTGCGAATGATTCTTCCTGAAACTCCCGTCATTTTGAAATGCTCCGTTGGGAGCGCCATTATTTTTAGCCTGGTTGGGAAGCGTTACATGAAGCGGTCTGTTGTTTCGGTCTCCCTGATCAACAACCACCGAGTATTCGAGCGTTGCTTTTGGTCCGATAACTGTCTGAAGCGCTAACTGCAATTCTCTCACAAAGTGCTCTTCAAGCCATTCATAAAAGTATTGGCTGGGCACCTCTATGGTGAGTTGCTGACCATGAAGTGACAATGGAGAAATAGGAGAAAACCACGTTTGAAATGATTTTTCATCAATTTCATTACGAATGATCTGAAGACACTGGTTCCAGGCATTCCGTGGATTCTGCATGCTTTGGTTTTGAAAAAAAGTATGGTTTTTTTGAGGGGGGACAAAAGTCACTCACTGACCTTGAAATAAAAAACCCATCAAGGGTAATGGAGGCTGAGGTGGCATAAGTTTTTTTTAAAATAGAAGTTGACATGTAGTTGACAGGGTTCTTTATCAAATTGTTAACAGAAAATGGTCTTCCGCAACAATGCGTACAAATTTTAAAAAATGTAGAAATCTGAGAGCAGAAGGAAGGTTTTTTTGAATTTAGAAGGCAAGTCGATTTTCGGATTTAATGGGCCTCCATTGGCTGTAAATAAGGTTTTTCGATACTAAAACTCTTTTTTCATGGAGGGATTAGCTTGAATTTTCTTTTGCCTATCAAAAAATTGTTTTCAGGCAGTCGCCTTGTTGTTTTTATCAAGTGGCGATAATGCTGCGTTATTTTTGAAAATACATCCCTCTCGGGACAGTCTCAATTTTGGGTTGGGTTTTTGATCCTGATACCTTCATGCAATCAGAGTTTTTCTGTTGCACTTTACATGGTTCAAGTCAGATTCAGACGTCTTTTTTAATCCAGAATATTGAAATCGAAGAAAAATTCTGACTGTTTTTCAGATGGGCATCATTTGGTTATTGGGAAGATTGCTTGCCGGAGGCAATTCCCTAAAAAGAAATTTTTTGTTTGGCGGGGAACCTCTTGCCAGATATGTTGCAACTCTGCATACTTCATTGGCTTCATGGGTTTTATCAGACAGGTCTATTTTCCTTTCCTTTTTATCTGTTGTTTCCAGGGTTTTTGCCAGGTAGAAAAGCCAAAGCAAGCTCCATGCAAAAGGGATTCTGCCATGATCAAAGCAGGGTTGGTAAATGTTCAGAAATTGAATTCTGCCATCAAAGTAGATCTTAAGTACTCCGGTCTTGATAACTTTTCCGGGAAGGATTTATATGGCTGTCTGGAAAATGCTTACCTGGCTCCTTCTGTTGCAAAAATGCTGAATCGGGCATCAGCCATTCTGAAAGCACAAAGACCGGATTTATTTCTACTCATTTATGATGCAGCAAGGCCCTTCTCAATCCAGCAAGTGCTTTGGGACAACATGCCGAAACCTGAAGGGCAAAAGCATATTTATTTGGCAAGACCTTCCCGGGGATCCATCCATAATTATGGCGCAGCTGTCGATTTAACTATTTGCGACAAAAACGGGATACCATTGGATATGGGCACGCCTTTTGACTTTTTTGGGAGAAAGGCCCAGCCCCGTTTAG
>JBIPNA010000204.1:0-6299 GCA_044375665.1 Catalimonadaceae bacterium | reverse complement strand
ACCACAGCCGTTGACTCAACGGCTCAGGTCTTAGAGGCAGTGGATGCTTTATTTTCACAGCTTCCAAGACCTTCGGCCATACCAAACCTGATTGCCCTCACAGGAGCAGAATATCAGGACAAACTGGTCAACTCTGCCTCCAATGCCGAAAAAGTATTGTCAAATAGCTCAAAAGCCTCTTTTGGAATCGGCATTTTATGTGCTGATGTGGCCTACCAGGTGGCATATGACAAAAGCCAGGATGCACTGAAAACCTTTGTTGTAGGGAAAAAACTGGCTGACAAAGTCGGGGTAAGCTCGGCCTTTGAACCATCCATTATTTCCCGTCTTGAAAACAATATCGGGCAAAAAGACTCCTTGATTGAAATTTCAGATGCCTCTCTTGCCAATTCATCAGGAATCCTGAAAAGCAATGATCAGGTGAAGGATGCTGCCCTCCTTACTGCGGGCGCTTTTGTAGAAGGCTTGTACCTGACCTGTGGCCTGATTCACGACTATCCTCCAACCGGACTTAGTCCTGATGACCAGAATAAAATTCTCGTTCCACTTGTAAGTACCGTAGTAAAACAAGAAACTGCATTGGGTAGCTTAATCCAATTGCTCAAGCAGGTGGATCAATCTGACGAGGCCGTAAAAACCGTGCAGGCTGGCTTAGAAGAAGCGCAAGCCATCTACACCAAAGCGGGTTGGTCTAAAAAAATAGCCGAAAACAAAGGAAACCTTATTCTGACTGAAAAAGACATTCACGAGCTGGCTGTTTCCATTGCCAGACTACGGAATTCCATGGTTCAGTAAAATCTAAAGAAGGAGCCGGTTCGCCAATTCTATTGCCATGAACAGCCGACTGCTCCGGTCTATTCTCCAGCTTTACGCTCTTCTTGCAGGGAAAGACGGTCTCCTCGAAGCCGAAAAGAGCCGGATTGCCCAGTTTCTTGGAAATCATCTTTCAGGAAAAGATATTGAAAAAGCCCTCAGTCAACTGGAGGAATATGTTCAAGAACTGACAAGCCTGGAGGGCTCTCAGGAGGCTTTGGACAAATTCCTCTCCAACATTTGCCGAAGTATCAATCAGGAATTCCTCTTATGGCAGAAATACTATCTGTTCCTGGAACTTTTCGAATTGTCGGGTATTGATGGAATGGTTTCTGAGGAAGAGCATCAGATCCTGAGCCAAATCCCGGCCAAGCTTTTTCTTGCGGCAGAAGATGTAGTTGAACTTGAAAAATTTGCGAGTGGTTATGTCGAAACTGATTTTGAGGGCAGCCACTTTCTAAAGTTGGGACAAGGCATCAAGAGCCAACCGGAATCCATTCCGGATCTGGAAGGTTTGGTTGTGGTTTTGAAACTGCCATCTATTGAAAACTATTTTGTTCGGGTGCTGGGCCATGAAGAGACTTACCTGAACGGCCAGCTGATGATTCCCGGAATGAGCAGGATCTGGGCTCCTGGCACTACACTTCGCCAGACAAGAAAAGATCCTGTGTATTTCAACACCATCCAGGAAAAATTCTCTGCACCCATCAACCGGGTTCAGATCAGTTTTGAGGCCAGGGACATAGAGTTTCGTTTTCGAGATGGCCGTGTTGGATTGCAAAAAACAAGTCTTTCCGAAAAAGGAGGCAGGCTGGTAGCCATAATGGGCGGAAGCGGCTGTGGGAAATCAACCCTTTTCAACGTACTGAATGGAAATGAAAACCCTCAGAAAGGTCATGTCCTTATCAACGGAGTAGATGTTCATCGGGATCCTGTTAAACTGGAGGGTGTAATTGGATATGTACCACAAGACGATCTGCTTAACGAAAGACTAACGGTCTATCAAAATCTGATTTTCGCGGCCCGATTCAGTTTCGGATCTATGCCGGAGCCTGACATAGCACAGCTGGCCGAAAAAACTTTACAATCCCTTGGTCTGTGGGAGGTCAGAGATAAAGAAGTAGGATCACCGGCCAAAAAAACCATTTCCGGCGGGCAACGAAAACGCCTGAATATCGGACTGGAACTGATCAGGGAGCCATCGGTCCTGTTCGTTGACGAACCTACTTCCGGACTCAGTTCCAGCGACAGCCTCAGGACCATGGAGCTACTCAAAAACCTTGCCCTGGCAGGGAAACTGGTTTTTGTCATTATCCACCAACCTTCTGCATCTATTTTCCGGATGTTCGACCGGTTGTTGGTGATGGATCAGGGTGGACATTCGGTTTATTATGGGCATCCCCTCGAAGCCATTGCCTACTTCAGAAAAGAAGCGGCATTGCCTCCTGCGCAATCGGCCGATGAAGCGGCCAACTCTGCCGAAATATTTGACATCATTGAGACCAAACTGGTAAGTGAGACTGGTGTTTTGACAGAACAGCGGAAATTTCTACCCCAGGATTGGGCCAAGCGTTTTAAGGCCCGTTTTCAACACAAGGAGGTCGAAAAAATTACCGATGATGTCCCGCACTATATTCAAAAGCCGGGGTTTTTTCGCCAGATCCGATTGTACTTCTTGCGGGACATTCTGGCCAAATACCGGGACCAGCAATACATGCTGATCAACCTGCTGGAAGCACCAGTGCTTGCTATGTTACTTGCGGTGGCAGTACGCTACGCCCCTACCCAGGATTTTGTAGACAAGCCTTATCGGTTTTCTGCCAACGAAAATATTCCGGCTTACTTCTTTATGTCGGTTATCGTTGCCTTGTTTATGGGCCTGAGCGTAAGTGCAGAAGAAATTATACGCGACCGTCTATTGCTGAAAAGGGAAAAATTTTTACACCTGAACCGCGACAGTTATCTCATTGCCAAAATTTTACTCCTTTTCACCCTTTCTGCCCTGCATACCCTGGCATTTGTGTGGATAAGCGACACCGTTCTGGAAGTCAACGATATAGGCTGGGAATTTTGGGCCGTACTTTTTTCCACCTCTTGTTGTGCCAACCTGCTTGGCCTGGTTCTTTCTGATACCTTTAAGAATGCAGTGGTGGTTTACATTCTGATTCCTTTACTGTTGATTCCCCAATTGGTTTTAGGCGGGGTGGTTATCCAATATGATAAGCTTAATCCCTGGTTTGGCGAACCGGGAAAGGTGCCTCTGGTTGGAGACGTGATGATATCAAGATGGGCTTATGAAGCCCTGATGGTATCTCAGTACAAAAACAACCCCTACCAGAGTGTCATTTTTGAAACCGAAGCCCGAAGAGAGGAATACCAATATAAACGCAATTTTTATTTGAAAAAGCTCCGGGACCTGAAAGATGAAGTTTCAGTATCCAGGACAAGAAAAACAACCTCTGTTAGCCCGGTACTTCTGAAAATAAAAAAGAAGCTTCTGAAAAAGGAACTGATAAAAGAGTCGGCAAAATTTGGCATCCCGGCAACCCAATGGGCTTTTTTGGATGGGCCCGGTTTGCTGAATACAACCCAAATGGAGACAGTGGAGGGTCGGTTAAATACATTTAAGTCCTACTACAACCGCAAATACCAGGAAGAAGACCGAAAGTTGAATGCCATTTTCCGACAGCATGAGGACCAAAAAATGCACCAAAACAGGTTACTGGAATTGCAACCTTTTGCAGAGAACGAAAGGGTAAGTCAGATTGTAGCCGGAGAAATGCAGCTTCAGCAAAAAATTGAGCTTTCGGAAGAGGGCATTTACAGGAAAGTAAAACCCGTATATCAATACCCCGAACCCGATCATTTGCTGGACTTCAGAGCACATTTTTATGCGCCGGTTAAGTTTTTTGCCGGAAAGTTTTTTCCTACTGAATACTTCAATATTGCGATAATCTGGGTTTTTAGTTTGGCCACCGTTTTGGCACTCAAATTCCGTTTGTTGCGCCGTTTGTTTGGTTTTTCGGTGTAAGGAAGGGATAGCGCTATTTATTTCAGGAAAACTGAATTTCTGTGTTAAGTATACCAAGTGCAAAAACCTTCTGTCGGATAAATCGGCTAAGGAAATAACTACAAAAAAAAGATTGGATTAGGGTAAAGCAAAAAGATGCATATTTACTTTCAGAATAAACTTCCTGATCAGAATTAGAAACCCTACGACTTTAACTGGACATTGTTTGCTAAACCCAACAGTTCAATTTTGCATTCTGCCTCTATGGAAAGTTATTTCTGATCAAATTTGATGAACCCATATGCTGCAAAGAGGAATCCAAATAAATACTTTACATAAATCCCATGAAATCCAAATTGTTAATCCTTCCAATGTCTTTTGTCCTGGGCATTGTTATTCAGCTACAAGGTCAAACTACGATCTGTCCATCACCTTTGCCTGGGGCTCCAAACTGCTATCAGACATCCAGACCTCTGGTGAACAATAACGTGCTCACCAATCATCCACCTCTCCCATTCCAGGATTGTTGTAATGCGCTTCCCGTATGTCTGCCTTTAGTTGAAATTGATAATGGAATCATCATTCCGGCAGGGGCGCCTACCGGAGTCCTTTTTCCAGGTTGCGTTCAAAATGAATTGCCAGACCCGGGCAACAACTGTTTCAGCAACAACGAAAAAGCAACAACCTGGTATAAATTTGAAATCCAGCCTTTGCCGGGAGGACCAAAACTTCCAGGATCCCCCGCAGGAAAACTCCGGTTTAAAATTATTCCTTTTGACGCTTTGCAGGACCCGGATTATGACCCATTTACTGACAACGGTGTTCAGTCTTTTGGAACTTCAGATTATGATTTTCTTCTTTTTAAAATACCCAATACCATTTCTGACAATCAGACCATTTGTAATCGAATAAAAAATAGTCCAGGCTGGAACATCGGAAATAGTGTAATAGCCAGTTGCAATGCCTCCGGTGTACGTGGCCCGATTGGTCTTTTTGAGCCAGGTATCGGTACCGAAACATCACAAGGACCATCAGTTCGCTTCAACCGACCCTTAAATGTACGCGTTGGGGACTTGTTTTATCTTGCTGTCGAAAATTTCTCCTTAGCCAACCAAGGTTTTCAAATAGATTTCAGAGCATTGGAATCTATCGATGATTCTGTTGCGATTATCCAACCCGTAATAGGAGCATTTACCGATTCTATCTCGCAAATCAGTTCGACTTCTGCAAAAGCTTACTGTAAGAACATTACCCATAGCTTTTGTAGTCTTCCGATACTTGCATCGGGGATTTGTTGGTCAACCCAACAATTCCCTACAGTAGATCTACCCACCAAAACGAATGTCGGTGCCATTAGCGGACCTCATTCAAGCACTATGACCGGCCTTGACCCGGCTACCACATACTATGCCAGGGCATATACTACAACTTCTTCCTATACAGAATATGGTAGTCAGGTGGAATTTACAACCCTGGCAAACGATATCCCACCTGCCCTGACAACAACCCAACTCACTGAGATAACTGCTGATGGAGCTGTCTCAGGGGGAAACATAAATTTTGATGGCGGAATGCCCGTTACGGCCAAAGGAGTTTGTTGGAGTACAAGTCCCTCTCCGACCATAAACCTTCCAACCAAAACTTTGGATGGCTCAGGAGCCGGTTCCTATTCCAGCACCATCACAGGATTGCAAGCAAATACAACATATTATGTTCGTGCATATGCAACTAATTCTATGGGTACAGGATATGGAAATGAAGTTTCCTTTAATACCCTGACAGTAGGAAACCAAACTTCTTTTACAGAAGAATCTATTAAAGTTTATCCCAACCCATTCACCAACGAATTGTTTGTACATGTAGGTTCAAACAAAGAACTAAAAGTTGTCTTGTGTGATATTCTTGGAAAAGAATTGTCTTCTAATACGATTCGTGGCACCCAAAAATTAAATATGAATACCTTATCACGAGGTGTTTACTACTTAAAAATCCAAGAGTTTCAGAAATATATCAAGGTGATTAAGGAACTTTAGATTTTAATAAGAATCCGGTGAAAGGGAATATAGATTCCGAAAAAGAATCAGGTTTCCGGTTGGTGCAGAAGTTGATCTGATTTCCGAAAAAAGAACTACCTCCTGTCCCTCCAGGTGTACTCTTCCTTCAGCAACCGGATGTCCCGAATCAGTTTGCCCATTTCCACACTGTCGGTTCCGTTGTAGTAGCCCCTGATCTGGCGATATTTGTCAATCAAAACAAAGTTTTCGGTGTGCACAAAATCATCGGCACCGCCGTCTCCTTCGGTTGCAGTGACAAAGTACCCGTCTCTTGCCATTTTGTAGAGCTCCTTTTTACTTCCGGTAAGAAAAGACCATTGGCTGTCGTCGGCCTGGTGTTCCCTGGCGTAAATTAGAAGATTGGGGATAGAGTCCGTTTCCGGATCTACCGTATGGGATAAGAAACGGACAGAGGTATCAGA
>JBIPNA010000203.1:0-6316 GCA_044375665.1 Catalimonadaceae bacterium | reverse complement strand
CTGGGGCATCTTTTTTTCCGAGACTTCGGTCGGTTTGTTTACGCTCTGGTTGTTCAGCAGGGGCGGGTGGAAGAAGGTGAAGGTGTGAGATCCTTTGCTTATTTACAACAGGATTTTGGTTTGATCAAACCCTACTCCACCCGCATCCAAAACCGCACCCTCGGCTGCTCTGAGTGCGCTGCTTTTCCCATAAATCCCTGCTGCCCTTGCGGACCCGTCGCTTCTGCCGGATGAAACTTGTTTCCAATCGCAGGAATGCTGTGCAAAATGGACAGGTCCCCTGGCGGAAAGGGCGGTTTGTGGGCATGACTCTATGCGGTATGAAAGCTGGCAAAAAAACTGGCCATTGGTTCGGATCTGGGTTTCATTGATTATTAATCAGGATGAGAAAACGAAAAAAGTAGAACAGAAGGTCAAACTGCCGGGAACCTGCCAAATTTTAAATTCCATACTTGAATCGATCCTTTTTTAAGAAGCAGATTCTTTAAGCTATTTTTGTTTGACAAGCTGAAAAAATAAATGTTGACAGTTAAAGCCAAATTTGATGGAAAGCACCTAACGCTGGCAGAAAACGTGGAAGTAACCAGGGAGGAAGAAGTAATAGTCGTCTTTCTGAACCGAAATAACCTCTCCGAATCTGAGGTCTCGGGTAATCAAATTCAGTCCATGGTCATGGATTCCGGTTCCCTTTCCTTTTTGAAATTGGATCAGGAGGACGTTTATTCAGATAAAGACCTAAAGGTTAAATATTGATGAAAAAGGGAAAGATTGTTTTAACCCGTTTTCCTTTTACAAACTTAAGCAGCGACAAACGAAGGCCAGCCTTGATCTTAATAGATACCGAAGCTTCTGACCCGGACACCATTGTCGCATTTATTTCCTCCGTTATTCCTGAATCGTTATCAGCCTCTGACCTACTTCTGCATGAAGATCATCCTGATTTTGAAAGAACAGGTTTGATTAAAAATTCGATAGTTAAACTGGACAAATTGGCCACACTCGATAAATCCATATTTACTGGTGAAATGGGATCATTGTCATCCAGCCTTTTCATTGAAGCCCAGGAAAAATTAAAGTGTGCTCTACAATTGGAAAATGGTGAGGGCAAGGGCTTTATAGAGGCATAGAATTAGATTGAAATTTAATTTGCTTTGGTACCTGGAGGAAATTCCCTGAAAATCTCTCTTCAGGGAAGTCCTTGAAAAAAAAGCGAAATCACTCCACCCGCATCCAAAACCGCACCCTCGGCTGTTCTGAGTGTGCCGCTTTTCCCATAAACCCTTGCTGCCCTTGCGGCCCCGTCGCTTCTGCCGGGTGAAACTTGTTTCCGATGGGTGGAAGGGTCTGTGGTTCGAATACAAAATCAAACTGGTGCCCCTCCAGCCTTAGAACCATCCCTATGAAAACCTATCTCCAAAAAAATGAAAAATATTATCTGCAAAAAAGTGTCCTTGTGTAGTACCGGATTTTAATAACAACCCAATGCCCATTTCTCCTTTCCAATGCTATGATACCGTAGTTGAAAACTGAACTGAAAGGGTCAAAATAGTAGGAATAAATGCCTAACCAGGCCTTGGTGTTATTTTGATTCAAAACGGGATTGGAAAGGAAATAACCAAAGTCGTGAAGGGCTCCAGGTTT
The DNA here is from genome assembly GCA_044375665.1 of Catalimonadaceae bacterium. Taxonomy (GTDB): domain Bacteria; phylum Bacteroidota; class Bacteroidia; order Cytophagales; family Flexibacteraceae; genus CAMDMI01. The sequence goes on along the minus strand of JBIPNA010000203.1, from coordinate 4,675 downwards.
TTGAGGACGATTTGAGGCTCTTTTAAACCGATCATTTTCGAAAGTCCAGAATTTCGCAGTTTTCATAATTGAATCATTTTCCAAATTGATCTGGACTCTTCCCCGAACGAGGTTGTTTAAAATTAGTTTTCTTCTGAACGATCTGGGAAAAAGAGAATCGTTGGACTTGAAATCTTTAAAATACAGCTTGCGCTTTTCTTTTAAACGGCTCCGGTTGGAGACAATAAACCGGGTGGGATATTTTAAAGAAGAGTCGGCCAGGTATTGAAATACAGTGGTTTGAATATCGGCTGCTTGTTTTTTTACCTTGCTTGTCCGGCATGAACAAAGTACAATGAGCAGAAATGCTATCCACTTCGACTTCAAAAGAAACGATCCTAAATCTTTGTTTTTCAATTGAATGTTTTCATCGTCCGCAACCCCAAACAATATGCCAATGGTACAATTTTAATTGTTCCATAATCCATTTACCGTTTTCCTTTCTCAGTTTCGCCATCCACCACAATCGGGAATTTAAAGGCTTTCGGACCATGATGGATACAAAACAGACCTCCTTATCTTTGGAAAAAACAGGCTTCGAAAAGTAAACTTTGGCATCGTCTCGCTTATGAAAATCAGAATAGTCCATTTTATAGTCCTGACCCAATTCTTTCATTTGCTTTCCCCAGTACCTTTTGCCAAATTGAATAACTGTGCTGTCCGAAAGTTGGTATTCCAGAATTTCTTTTGATTACTGTACCCTGGAAGGAAAATAATTGTTTCGGATCAGTTCCCTTTTTTGACCGATACTCATTTCTGGAAGTGAATCTCTAAGTGCCCTTTTCAAAATTCTGTTTTTGGGTCGAAGTCGGGTGATGGTTTGGGGTTTGAGCTTATCCCAAAACTGCTCGTGGGCGAGTCTTTGGAAACAGTTGAAATAGATTTCATTGTTCCGGATCTTGGTTTCCTTGTTTACCAAGCAGGATGACAAAAAGATGAAGGAAAACAAGTACCAGGAATTCGAAAATTTCCTACTGAATACTCCCAAAATCAATGTGCTTTAAATAAGGGCTTTGCTTTGATAAATTGAAATCTTCAAGAGATAAACTTCCATTTCGGACTTCAACCCGGATCAAGTTGGAAATAGAATCAATTAAAGCAGGTACTGATTCTACAATGATTTCAAAGGTCAAAAATTTATCAATCCCTGTGTAATCGTGGACAATTCGGTTTCGATAGCCATAAATGTTTCCCCAGTCGAGGTCTGGATATTTTTGCTTTGTTTCTGTGCTTATTTTGTTGGCTTGTTCTCCTATCTGGGCAAGAAGGCTAAGGCAGGCGTTAAATTCTCTCTGGTCATTCGCCTCAAAAAAATCAATTGGATCTGTAAACCCCTTTGAATATATCCTGATTTTTTCACTTGCTTCCAGGATTCTGAGGAGGTAAAGGAGGTCAAACTCTTTGGAGCTAGCCATATTTTATGTCCTTTAAAGCCCGATTTAGAATAACTGGTTCTGCAAAAGCTTTCACCATAATGTCAAGTGGAATTCCTGTTGCAAGGTGGAAATCCTTCCTGAAAGCCTCCAGCTTTTTCCAATTAAAATGCTCATCTTCAATTAGAAGATCTATGTCGTTAAATTTTTCCTCTCTTGCAAAAGATCCAAACACACCCACCTTTAGAATTCCATACTTGGCCAGGAGACCTGAATCATTAAGGAACGAAAATAAATCATGGGTGTTATGGATTACGGTATACATTTCTAAATGAAGCTGTTCGTCAAAAATAAGGTTTTGATTCTAAAATTTGGATAGAATACTTCTAAAACCCTCTTGATTAACGCGTGTCACAAAAGCTCTACTCCACCCGCATCCAAAACCGCACCCTTGGCTGTTCTGAGTGCGCCGCTTTTCCCATAAAACCCTGCTGCCCTTGCGGACCCGTCGCTTCTGCCGGGTGAAACTTGTTTCCGATAGGAGGGATGCTGTGTAAAATAGAAAGATCTCCCGTAGGAAAGGGCGGTTTGTGGGCGTGTCCCCAGGCTTTCTCCGGCCATTTGGGTGTTCCCCAACGGACATACAGATCGGGGTCTTCCATTACAAAAAGCAGATTTCCAGAGGAGGTTTTGAAACGGCACCAGCGCACATCTTCGTGGTAGCCGGCCCATTCGGGGTAATTCCAGCTGAGGCCTGTCTGGGTTTCGTTGTAGGCCTTTTTCCAGTAGCCGAAGTTCATTCCCCGCCTTCGGTTTTGCCAGACCCGGTACGGACCGTTACCGACCCATTCCACAGAGTCGATTTTTTCAGGTTTCCAATCAAATGTAACGCCGGCGAAAGGATGGGAACCTTCGAGTTGGTAGGCCACATCGAAGTAGATCCGGCCATCCGGAAATACTTCAATGGTTTGGTTCCGGAGACTTCCGGCGCCTTTCCAGGTCAGTTCGTAGCAGCCTTTTTCAGGACTCCACTTCGATTCAAATCCTTTGGCCTTCGATTTTCCCGATGCCATGGCCGGACCCTGATTTAGAGGAATGGTTTTTCCGCCTTGGGTCCAGGACAAAAGGATGGGTTCTTTTTTGGAGAATGTGAATTGGAAGTCATTTCCCTTGATCGAAACCTGGTTGGAATCAGAAGAAATCTCAAACGGATTCTTGTCGATTCGGGCAGGATTCCAGGGTTCTTCTTTTTTCAACAAAGGCCAGGATTGGGTTTGGACTACGTTTCCTTTTTCGTCTTTCACCTCAACCTGAAGCCAGTCGGCTTTTCCCAGATTTTCCAGAAAACCGGCTGGAAGTTGACCCGAAATCCGGGCTTGCGGTTTGGCTTCGTATCGGGTGGTGATTTCCTGAATCAACACCTCGCCGGCTGTTTGTTTTTCGCCGGAACAGAGTAAACTCCATTTCACTTGGTAATTTCCCAAATCCTGAAAAAAGTTGCGGTTCTCCACCTGAAACGCCCCGTTCCATTTTTCAGAAACTGACATGCCCATACCTGAAATCTGTACCGGACTCCAGATATCTTTTATCGAATAAAAACTGGCCTCCTTTTCATGGTACGGTCCCACAATGCCGTCCGGAGCCTGGTCCAGTTTTACGTCGATGCTGTCGTGTTTGTCTCTCCGAACCACACCTTCATCGGCGAGGTCCCAGAGGAAACCACCTGCACAAAGCGGGTCGTTCCACATTTTGTTCCAGTAATCTTCGAGTCCTGCCCCGTGCCCTCCGTCGTACAAACCGTGGAGAAATTCGGTGGGCATCCACACGTTGGGTCCATTCATGTGCGAGCCGATGCAACAGCCAAATTCCTTGTAGTGCTGGGTATCCACACCGTTGTGCAACGCCCAGGGATGCAGCACAATCCTTCTCTGAGGATCATATTTTTCAAATTCTTTATCCAGATCGAAATTGAAGCCACCTTCATTTCCATTGTCCCAGGCCACAATGCAGGGATGGTTCACATCCCTGAGCACCATTTCCTTCACCAGCTTTTTACCTACTTCTGTATCGTAATGCTTTTGCCAGCCGGCCAGTTCGTCCAGTACAAAAAGTCCCAGCGAATCGCAGACATCCAGAAAGTGTTGATCCGGAGGGTAGTGGCTCATGCGGACGGCGTTCATGTTCATGCTTTTCATGAGCAACACATCTGCAATGCTACGCTCTTTGCTGGAGCAGCGACCGGCATCCGGCCAGAAGGTGTGGCGGTTTACCCCTTTGAATTTTACTTTGGTGCCGTTCACAAAAAAGCCATCACGATCCATAAATTTAACTGTGCGAAAGCCAAACCGTTGCCTGATTTGATGGCCAGGATTTCCTTTTGATTGTACCTGAATCACAAGCTGGTAAAGGTTCGGCTGCTCAGGATTCCAGGACAAAATGGGCAATGCCGAGTCAGTTTCAAGATTCCATTTATTGGCTACAATATGCCAGGGTGCCATGCCATCAATATCCGGGCGCATAAAAGCCCTTACTTTTAGATTTCTTCCTATTTTTTTTCCTTCAAGCGTCTCAATCCACCCCGTTAATCTTTGACCGTTGGTATCCCCCAGGGTTTCTGCAATAGCAGAAAAGTCTCCATTGTCTTTTGCATCAATTGAAACCTGTTCAATAGAAACCTCCGGCACCGCCTCCAGATACACCGGCCTGAAAATCCCGCCAAAGACCCAGAAGTCCGCATCCCGTTCTGCCCGGTTCACGGAGGTGTCGGCCGATTTTTTGGCCACTTCCACTTCCAGCAGGTTCTTTCCTTTGAAGTTCAGGTGTTTGCCGATCTCATACTTAAACCTGTAAAACGCCCCCTGATGCACGGGTCCGGCCAGCTTTCCGTTGATCTTTACTTTGGTGTCCGTCATCGAACCTTCGAACACAATGAAGACCCGTTTCTTTTTCCACTCGGGTTTTACCTCGAACTCGTGTTTGTACAGCCCTTTTTCATCGCTTTTATTCTTCTCCTTTCCGTAGTTGTAGGTGCCAAATCCTTTCAGTTCCCAGTTGCTGGGTACCGGAATTTTGGTCCACTTTCCGCTGTTACGACCGCCGGTACAGTAGAAATCCCAGTCCACGGTATGGTCCTTGTCCCAGCCGGAGAGGAGTTGGGTTTCGGTTTGCTGGGCTACTACCGGAGATGAAAAAAGTAGGAAGTGAAATGCTATTAGAAAGGTTAAAATGCGGTTTTTCAAGGTTTGGTTGTTTTGGTTTTTGGA
>JBIPNA010000202.1:0-6334 GCA_044375665.1 Catalimonadaceae bacterium | reverse complement strand
TGCATAAATCTTTATGCCTGTAATCGCCATCTCATCAATTACATCTACCACATTCTTGTACTTGGCATCTTTTTTTGCCTTAATGATCACAATGGGGTCTGTAATGGTCTTTACTTTTTCTAAAAGAACTTTTCGAAGTCCGGATTCTGAAAAATTAGTAAGTTTTACTTCTGGGTTTTCAACACCAGTGTAATAGTAAACTTTGTCGTTTTCAGCCAGAACAATTGTAGTGGTCTTTGACTCCTTTACCTTCATCGACTTGTTATCGTCGGTTTTGTCTGGCATGTTCACTTCCATTGTCTGGGGCTTGTTGAAGGTAGTGGTCAGCATAAAAAAGGTGACCAGCAAAAATGCCAGGTCAACCATTGGGGTCATATCTACTTTGGTAGATACCTTTTTCCCTCCCCCGGTGTCTAATTCTGCCATGTTGGTATTTGCTCTCTATGGGTAAGAAAAATCCGTTAAAGTACCTTTGGCTTGGCTTTCAAGTCCGTAATCAGATTGAACTTATTAATGTTCAGCTCCTGAAGTGTTTTAATTACCTTGTCTACTGTTTCATAACTGGAGTTCACGTCACCTTTTATGGTAATCCGAAGTTTGGGATTAGCATACCTCGAATAAGTAACCCAATAGGTCAACTCATTGTTAAGTGAGTCACAAGGAATTCCTGGTTGAGAAAACTTAGCCTTGTCTTTGGTTGACAGAAGCTGTCTGAGGTTTCCCAAAGGCACACCAAAAGAACTCATGAGGGAAAATTGCTTTATTTCTGCTTCCGTAAACCCAACCTTCTTTTCCCCTGCAACAAATTCCAGCATTTTTTCCCTGTCAAACTGACCATCAATTCCGAAGAACACTCTGTTTTCCCTATCAATTGATATGGTCATAATGTCTTTATCCGGGAGCTTGACGTCAGAAATTGAAGCCGGAGTATCAACCACAACGGGATCATCTGGTTTAAATTTTGCTGTCAGGATAAAAAAAGTAAGGAGCAAGAATGCCATATCACACATGGCAGTCATGTCCAGTGAGATATTTTTCCGTGGAATTTTAACTTTTGACATTCGGAATTCTACTCCAGAGTGATGAAATTATTTGGATTTTGATCCAAATGTCTGAATAATGCTGAAACCAACCTCATCAATATTGTAGGTCAGATTATCAATCTTACTGGTAAAGATGTTGTAAAAAATGATGGCAAAGGCGGAAGAGCCGATACCTAAGGCAGTATTGATCAAGGCCTCAGAGATACCAGTTGAAAGGGCTGATGAATCCGGTGCACCAGCCTGAGCAAGTGCCGCAAAAGCACGGATCATTCCAATCACAGTACCCAACAAACCCACCAGCGTAGAAACTGAAGCCAAAGTTGCCAGAATTGTAAGATTCTTCTCCAGCATTGGCAATTCCAGGGCTGTTGAGTCCTCTAGTTCTTTTTGAATGGAAAGAATCTTTTGGTCCTTTGCCATGTTGGTTTCTGCCAACATTTCTTTGTATTTGTGTAGTACAGCCTGAATTACATTTCCTACGGAGCCTTTTTGCTTACTGCATTCTGAAATGGCACCCTCAACGTTATCAGTACTAAGAAGTGATTTTATTTTCCGAACGAATTCATCGACGGATCCATTGCCGGAAGCTTTTCCGATAGTAAGCATCCTTTCAATTGAAAAGGTGATCACCATCAGGAAGAAGGACATAAGGATAGGAACGATAAATCCACCTTTGTAGACAGTTCCCAACCATTTGCCCACACCTTCTTCAATAGGATGGTTGTTGAGATCTCCTCCCTGGAAATTGTTTGGATTCCCTAAAACGAACATGTAAAACACGACCGCGAAGACGAAGATGATCAACATGGTGACGCTCGCGAAAAACGATTTGGCCTTGTTGGCCGACGGTTGCTGGTTAGCCATTGATTTTTCTGTTTGAAAACTGAAGGTTATAAAGACTAGTTTGAGAAAATGAGCACAACTTAATTTTGCGGTCGCAAGTATATCAAATATTCGGTTTGGTCCGGAACGGATTTATGCCAAAATTATTTGGATGTTATTCTATTTGAAAAAATACCATCTGATCTCACGCTTAGCAGACCACATAGACAAGCCAGCCTCCCAAAAGGTTTACATGATTAACTGATTGTTGATAAAAAAGTAATCCCTCCCAAATAATCCCAAAGTTGTGGGGTCAAAAGTAGACGTGAGGAAATGGGAATGATGAACTATTTTTGCCCTCTTTTTACCATAGTTTAAATCTGAATGATTGTCCGGTCTTTTCCGGTAAAAGCAGATTCAATTCAGAAAATATGCAACTAAGCAAACTGGAAATCAAAGGATTTAAAAGTTTTGGAGACAAAATCACAATCCATTTTGACAAAGGTGTAACCGGTATCGTGGGCCCGAATGGCTGTGGAAAATCAAATGTGGTTGACGCGATTCGTTGGGTTTTGGGTGAACAAAAAACCAGAAACCTCCGATCTGATAAAATGGAAAACCTCATTTTCAACGGAACCCGCACCCGCAAGCCACTTCAAATGGCTGAGGTTAGTCTGACTTTTTTGAATACAAAGAATATTTTACCTACCGAATATACCACAGTCACCATCAGTCGAAGATATTACAGAGACGGGGAAAGTGAATATCTTCTTAACGGGGTTGGTTGTCGCCTAAAAGACATAACCAGTTTGTTTCTGGATACAGGTATCGGACCTGATAGCTATGCAATTATAGAATTAAAGATGGTTGATGACATTTTATCAGACCGGGAAAACAGCAGAAGAGCATTATTGGAAGAAGCTGCCGGAATTTCAAAATTTAAGGTAAGAAAAAAGGAAACCTATCGGAAGTTAGAAGAAACTGAAACCGATTTAACAAGGCTTGAGGATGTTTTATTCGAAATTCGGAAAAACATGAAAGCGCTTGAAAAACAGGCCAAACAAGCTGAAGAATACTATCAGATTAAGGAAAACTACAAGGAAGCTGCGTTGGCCCACTCCAGGCTAACCATGGCATCAAAAGCAGGCATTCTGAAGGATCTTCGCTCAAGGCTTGATGATTGCCAGGATTCAAGAGCGTTAATAAGCGCCCGAATAGCGGCTTTGGAAGCTGAATTGGAATCAATGAAAACATCATTGATTCAAGAAGAAAAAACCCTTTCAAGTAGACAAAAGACGCTGAATGAATATGTTAACCGAATTCGAGAAATTGAAAGCAATCAAAAAATCCGGGAAGACCGGCAAGTTTTTTATCAGGAAAGACTAGGTAAACTTGAAGAAGAATTAGGGCGACTTGCAAGCGGGAAAGAAAAAATCCAGAAACAAATCGAAGAAAACAGAAATGCATTTAGAGTTCAACAGACAACTTTTACTGAACAAGAAAAGACTTTAACAGAAATTAAAAAAAATGTTTCCCAAGGTAAAATCGAACTTGAAAAATTAGGCCTTATTATACAGGAACTTCAACAAACTATTGGCCAAAAACAAAAGGAAGCTTATGAGTTGACCAAAACATTAGAATATTCAGAGACTCAAAAGGCTGATTTAGAAAATGAACTCCGTAAAGCAGTTGTTGCTACGGAGGATCAAAGCGTTTTTCTCGAAAACTTTGGAAAAAAACTAAATGAACTTTCAAAAACTGTCTTTGAAAAAACAGAACAAATAGAGGACCTGGGAAAACAGGAGATCCAGCTTCAGTTATCTATAGAAAATGGATTGAATGAAGTGGAAAAAATACGTCATCAACTTGCAGAAGCACATCGCAAACTCGATGCCCGGCAAAACGAACAGACCCTGATCAAGGCAATGATTGAAAATCTGGAAGGTTTTCCAGAAGCTGTGAAATTCCTTAGAAAGAACAAGTCCTGGAGCAAAAAGGCTCCTCTGGTTGCAGATTTGATCAACTCAGGAGAGAAATATAAAATGGCAATTGAAGCAGTTTTGGAGCCATTTCTTAACCACTATGTTGTTCAAACCGAGACTGAAGCTTATCTGGCAATGAAACTATTGGCTGAAAACCAGAAGGGGAAAGGCAGCTTTTTAATTCTGGATAAACTCCAGAACAGAAAAGGCCAAAAACCGAATCCGATTCCGGATGCCATACCGGCATTAGATGTTGTGGAATATGATGCACAATATGACAAATTGGTTTTATATCTCCTTGATAATGTATATGTTACAGACAAACCCATCCCATTTGTTTCTGGAGCATCAACCGAAACACCCGTTTTATTTGGCGAACTTTCTTGGGAATGGGCAGATCAAACAGTTGTTTCAATAACTGGAGCTATGACCCGGAAAAAATTTAGTATTTCCGGTGGCTCTACCTCTGTTTTAGAAGGAAATAAAATTGGTAAAGCCGTACAGGTCAAGAAGTTAGAGAATGAGATTTCTGATCTGAGTATCGAGGTGCATAACCTCGGACTTTCTTTGGAACAAAACCAGGAAACAATTATTCAACTTCGCCAAAGCACTCAAAAAAGCCTTATTGAACACTTGCAAAAAGAATTAAACCAATTAAAACAAGAAGAAGCAGCGCTCCTTGCCAGAAAAGAACAATCATTAGAGTTATTAAAAAGTTCAGCAAAAAGGAAAGAGGACATACTTGAGAAAATTAAACAGCTAGAAGAATTGGCAAAAACACGCCAACCACTGCTCGAAAGTTGCACGTTCCACGTGGAACAACTCACCAAAGAACTTGCAGAAAATCAAAAAAACTGGAAGGCAAAAGACGATTTACAGCAAAATCAAACAACCAGGCTTAATCAAAATGCCGTTGACGTAGTTCAGGCACAAAACAAAATTCAGTCGTTGGAACAAGAGTTTACTTATCTAACAAAAGAAACTGAACAATTAAATAAAACCGAAACCCAAGCCAATGCAGAAAAGAAGCAAGTGGAACTGGAACTACTGGAACTGAGTAATAAAGACGAATCAGCGAATATTGAGCTGCCTGATCTTTACGCAGAAAAAACTGCTATAGAAAGCGGCCTAAATGAAGCAGAGCGAATTTATTTTGAGGCCAGGGCTCACATAGAATCTAAAGAAAAAGAAATCAGAGAAAACAATCGAAACAGAGAACAAATCACCATATTAATAACAGAAAGCCAGGAAGCCTTAAATCAAAGTCAAAATCAATTGTTATCTATTCAAGAAAGAATTCGGGTAGAGTTTGATATCGAATTAAACTGGGAAGATGATTTGCCCGAAACCTCAAAACATGAGGAAGAGAAATGGAAACAAAAAATGCAGGCAATTCGAACCCAGCTCGACCGAATGGGACCTATAAATTTAATGGCAAGGGAAGCATACCAGGAAATAAGAGAAAGACACGACTTCCTTGAAAGTCAAAAAAAGGATTTGACAGATGCAAGAACATCTTTGTCGGATACAATCGCAGAAATTGAAACTGTAGCAAAAGAACACTTCTTAAATACATTCGACTTAGTCCAGGAAAACTTCAAAAAAGTATTCAGGTCACTGTTTACAGAGGAAGATACTTGTGACTTGGTGCTTCAAACACCAAATCAACCGCTGGAAAGTCCTATTGACATAATGGCAAGGCCAAAAGGAAAAAGACCTCTTACCATAAACCAACTATCAGGAGGAGAGAAAACCCTGACAGCTATTTCATTGTTATTCGCAATCTACCTGATTAAACCAGCCCCATTTTGTATCTTCGATGAAGCAGATGCGCCTCTTGATGATACCAACATTGATAAATTCAACAAAATCATTCGAAAGTTTTCTGACGAAAGCCAATTTATCATTGTAACCCATAATAAACGCACAATGGCCAGCACAGATATTATTTACGGAGTAACTATGCCAGAACAAGGTGTTAGCAGAGTTATTCCGGTCGACCTCCGAGAATTGGCTTAAAATGTTCCACGTGAAACACTTCCCAAAAAATGTATTCAAACTATGATGTAATAATAGCAGGAGCGGGTCATGCCGGTTGCGAAGCAGCTGCGGCAGCCGCAACTATGGGGTCAAAAGTCTTGTTGGTAACAATGAACATGACAACTATTGGCCAAATGAGTTGCAACCCGGCAATGGGTGGCGTTGCGAAAGGACAAATAGTAAGAGAAATTGATGCATTAGGTGGCCTATCTGGAATTATTACCGATAAAACCACACTACAATTCCGAATGCTCAATTTATCAAAAGGTCCCGCAATGTGGAGTCCACGGGCCCAAAATGATCGATGGAGATTTGCTGAAGAATGGAGATTACACCTTGAACGAATACCTAATGTGGACTTCCTGCAAGACACAGTGACCGGCTTAATTGTCAAAGACGGGAAAGTCTCCGGTATAAAAACTCAATTGGGATACCAGATCTTTAGCA
>JBIPNA010000274.1:0-5248 GCA_044375665.1 Catalimonadaceae bacterium | reverse complement strand
CACTTTCCTGTACGGCGTCAATAAAAATCCGGGATGAAGTGCCTTGCACATAGCTGACATAATCTGAAACCACCATTCCTGGAAAAAAGATTTGTCCTACATGCTCTTTTCCTTCCACGGCGTGGTAATAGCGCATTACTCCCCGGGTTACCAATGCGGACCAATCACAAACATCACCAAAGCGCAACAGCTTTTCGCCTTTTCGGATGGTTTGGAAAATATGTTTTGACATAATAACCGACAACTGGTCTTCCGAAATGTCAGGCCAAATGGTTTGGTAAAATTTTTGAAGTGCTGCAGAACTTGATTCCATTGTTAAGTTTGGGTTTGGTTCCTGGCTGAGAAGCCAAAAAAGCTAAGTTAGCAACCATTTTCCAAACCAATTCAGATTGGAGCAAATATTGTACCTTAACTCTACATAGCTACAGCAGAATGTCCATCCGGAAAATCCTCTTACTGGCCCTGATTGCGGGTTTTTTTGGCGCTTTTGCCTACCATCGTTTTGTTTTGATTCCTTTCCTTGAAAACCAGCAGGTTTCCGCCCTGGATTCCTATTTTGGGAACAGAGAACCTGGGGACGTTTCCCTTGTGGGTAATTCCACAGATCCGGTACCCCAGGCCTCACCACGGGCCGATTTCGTGCAGGCTTCTGCCATTTCGACGCCATGTGTGGTATTTATCAAAACCGTGTCTGGTGTGCAGAACAATTTTGATTGGTTTTTTTTCAGTACTCCTGGCAGGCAGACCGGTTCCGGATCTGGAGTTATTTTTTCCAATGATGGTTACATCGTTACAAACAATCATGTGATCGACAATGCTGAAACCATTGAAGTAATCCATAATAAAACCACCTATAAAGCGAAGTTGATTGGAACAGATCCCAATAGTGATATTGCCGTCGTAAAAATTGAAGCCAAAAACCTTCCGATCATTAAAATAGCGGATAGTAAGAAAGTAAAAGTAGGAGAGTGGGTGTTGGCAGTCGGAAACCCTTTCAACCTCACTTCCACGGTAACCGCGGGTATTGTTTCTGCAAAAGGGCGGAATCTAAATATAGTTAACTCCGCTTTCCCGATTGAGGCATTTATTCAAACAGATGCCGCGATTAATCCGGGAAATTCGGGTGGTGCACTGGTGAACACCAAAGGAGAGCTAATCGGCATCAATACAGCCATTTATTCGAAGACCGGTTCCTATTCCGGATATGGATTTGCCGTCCCTTCTGATATTGTGGCTAAAATTGTAAAAGACCTGATCCAGTTTGGAGATGTTCAAAAGGCATTTTTAGGTGCCGAAGTCCTTGATCTGAATTCTGAGCTTCAGGAACGGTATAAGCTGGACAACCTGAATGGGGTCCTCATCAACTCCATTGTGGCAGGAGGCGCAGCAGATAAAGCAGGGTTGGAACGAGGGGATGTGATTTTAAAGGTGAACGAAGCACCCATCGATTCCAAGGCCAATTTTGATGAAGAGATTGCCTATCAGGATCCAGGCTCGCGGGTAAAAATCACCTTCAAAAGAGACAGGCAGATTAAAGAAGCACTTTGCCTGCTCACCAACAGGGAAGGGACCACAGATAAAATCCGAAGAGAGATTTTCACTTCCGGCCGACTGGGTGCCGAATTGGAAACGGTTTCAAAAGTGGAGCGTGATCGTTACAGGATTGATGCCGGGGTCCGGATTACAAAGGTTACCGGCCGGGGTGTCATCTCCCAACTGGGCTTTGAAGAAGGATTTATCATCACCCAGGTAAATGGAAAACCCTGCAGTTCTCCACAGGATGTAGAGGAATTGCTTGGAAATGCCCGTGGCAAAATCGTCCTGGAAGGCATCAACCGGCAAGGCTCAAAAAGTGTATACCAGTTTTTTAGTTACTAAATAATAACCCCATTGAAAACCTATTTTGTTCGCTTGGAAGTCTATAACCAATGGGCAAACCGCCGGGTATTGAATGCCTTAAATTCATTTCCTGTAAGCGAAGAATGCTGGAAGTTGTTCTCCCACCTGGTTTTGGCTGAATGGGTTTGGAGGAGCCGCCTGGAGGGTCATTCGCCCCAGATTTCTGTTTTCACAGTTTTGGATCCGGAAAGCCTTGAACAGAAACTGGAGGAAAATGCCCGGGGTTGGAAGGATTCTTTTGAAAACCTGGACATGGAGCGTTCCCTTTCTTATCAAAATCTTCAGGGAGAACCATTTACTTCAATCGTCACCGATATTCTGGCCCATGTGTTCAACCATAGCACATACCACAGGGCCCAAATCGCCCAGCGCCTTCGGCAGGAAGGATTTCAACCTCCCTCTACCGACTACATTTCGTTTAGCAGGCTTGAAGTACGTTAGCCTGTTGAAACAGGGTTTTTGTGCTTATTTGCGCCCATGCAATGGACCAACTGCTTCTCCAGCGAACGATTTGGGGTAGATCATACCAAAAGTCCTCAGCGGACAGAATTTGAGCGGGACTGGGATCGATTGGTTTTTTCTTCGGCCTTTCGTCGCCTGCAAAACAAAACCCAGGTTTTTCCGCTTCCGGAGGAGGTTTTCGTCCATAACAGGTTAACCCATTCCCTCGAAGTGGCCAGTGTTGGTCGTTCCCTGGGAACCATGGTTGGCATTGGGTTGGCAGAATTGCCTGAAATCAAAGCAGATGCTGAAGCCTCCTCCTTCTACAGAGAGCATCTCAAAAGTGTAATTTCTGCAGCATGCCTTGCCCACGATTTGGGTAATCCTGCCTTCGGACACTCTGGAGAAGATGCCATTTCCAGATATTTCAGGTCCCGGGAAGGCGATCCTGATTTCAGGGCGCTTTTCTCCGAAACCGAATGGGCTGATCTGATCCGCTTTGAGGGAAATGCCAATGCGCTTCGAATTCTCACCCGTGCCTTTCGGGGTCGGATGCCAGGGGGATTTCGCCTGACTTATTCCACCCTCGGGGCACTGATCAAATATCCTTGTTCCGCCTTAGCTTCCCAGGGGAAAAAAGGCCCCCTGCACCGCAAGAAATATGGTTTTTTCCAGTCAGATCGAATGGTTTTTGAGGACGTGGTGCAACATCTGGGTATGATTCCCGATCCGGAGGTTCCGGACTCCTGGTTTCGGCATCCTTTTGTTTATCTGGTCGAAGCTGCTGATGATATCTGCTATTCCATTATTGATGTGGAGGATGCCCACCGACTGGGGATTTTTTCATTGGAAAAGGTCTCAGACCTCTTTCTGAGGTTGCTGGCTTCCAATCCCAAAGAGGATATGGCAAAAGTCAGGAATACGTTTTCTGAATTAAAAGCCGATCCCAATGAAGGGGTCAATTATCTCCGGGCAAAGGCCATCAACTATTTGACAAACAGATGTTCGGAGATTTTTTTGTCAAATGCACCTGAGCTTATTTCAGGCCGCTTTACCGGAGACCTTATGGGAAAAATCAAGGAGGCTCGCCCCGTTCTTGATGAAATATCTGATGCATCGGTTAAGCATATTTACAACCACTCCAGTGTCAACAGAATTGAACTTGCCGGCTACCAGATAATGCATGGTTTGGTTGGAGATCTGGTGGAAGCTGCATTACGGCCACATAACGAAAGAGAAAATATGCAGGCCAAACTGATTTCATTAATCCCTGGTCAATATGTTTTTCAGGAATCTGATTCTCCCTATGAAAAGGTTATGTGCCTTTTCGATTTTATATCAGGCATGACCGATCCATATGCCCTGAAGTTGTATCGGAACATTCGGGGAATAGAAATTCCTTCTATTTGATTTTCTTCGTCCTTTCATTCCCCCTCATTAGTCCTTCGTTTTTCCTCTTATGGCCGTCAGCATTTCCACCACGGAAGAAAATTATTTAAAAGCCATTTATTCCTTATCTCTTTCAGAATCAGGGAAAATTCCGAATTTTTCCATTGCCCAAAGCCTGGAAATTAACCCGGCAACGGTGACCGAAATGCTGAAGAAGCTGGCAGAGAAAAAATGGATTTCCTATACCAGGACCGGAGGTGCTACTTTAACTCCTGAAGGAACAGCCCTGGCTTTGAAAGTAATCCGGAAACACCGCCTTTGGGAAACATTTCTGGTATCCACACTTTCGTTTTCATGGGATGAGGTACACGAAGTTGCGGAACAACTGGAGCACATTCAATCTGAAAAGTTGCTGGATGAACTGGATCGGTTTCTGGGTTACCCCCGCTTTGATCCCCATGGGGACCCGATTCCCAGTGCTTTTGGAGAAATGCCAGACAATCAGGCGGTTTTGTTGTCGGACTGTAGTCCCGGCGAAACCCGTCGCTTTGTTGCAGTAGCCAACCACAGCCAGTCATTTCTGCAATATCTGGATAAAATCGGCCTTCGGATCCACGATCGCGTTGAGGTTGAGGAAGTTCATGAATTTGACAAATCCATGAATGTGGTGCTTGAAGGAACAAACCGGACGGTTTTTTCTCTGGCTGTCACCCAGGGACTTTTGGTGGTTTAAATCAATAAATCAGGCAGTCAACAATCAGGTTTCGACCTACTTTGTCGTTTACCAGTTTGATAATTCTGTTTCTCGACATGGCCAGCTGCTGACGGAGCGGGGCATTGTCTACCTCAATTTTTAAAATTTTATTGTCGATCCTGAGTCTTCGGGTATGTCGGGCTATCGCAGGACCCATAAGCTCCGCCCAGGCCTCCTTCACATCGGTCAGGGCCATTTTTTCGCCCAGATGATTTGCCTTAATCCACTTGTCAAGTACCTCGGCAATGGTGCTGGGGTCGGTTTTGCGGAGGGACTTGGCTTTGATGAACATGGCATTCCAAAAATCCTGTTTTTTTCAGAATATTGGGTCAATTATTAATTCAAATGAAAAAAATTCTTTTCACAGCAATGATGGTGACCGGATTGGCTTTCGGCACCCGGGCTCAAACCACTCCCCCACAATATGAATACCAGCAAATGACCGCAGTTGAGTCGGTAGTACCAGGCGGATTGGGTCGCAGCAGGCTTATTACATCAAACAAGGATGGCAGTATGGAAGAAATTAAACTGGAGAATTTCTTCAGCCTGGTTGGAATTAACTTTGGGAACATCAAAGACAATGACAAGATCCTGGCCTCTAAAATTGAGGAAAAGGTAAATTCCGGTTGGGAATTGGTTTCTGTTACACCTGGGGTTTACGCCGCCGACAAAAGCACAGGTATTTTTATTACCCGTTACCTTTTCAGGAAGCTAAAATCCTGATCAGCGGACCAGAGAAGGGGGTTCTTTGTAGGCTTGGATCAG
>JBIPNA010000200.1:0-6468 GCA_044375665.1 Catalimonadaceae bacterium | reverse complement strand
TACTATTCAGCCATGCCTTTGGAAAGCCTTCAGAAAACAGAAGCCTTTCTGATGATAGTCCTGAAGGGATTACGGTGAGGCTGATATCAGGGATTGACCCACCAGCAGATTCGTATTAATTTGCACTTTTGCAAAAAATCAAAATGATAAGGTTCTTAATAGTATGCTGTTTTCTACTATCATTCTCTTCATTCAGTCAAATTCCTGGAAGATCCATTAATGGACCGATTACTATTTTTGATTCTATCAAGATAAAAATTGGGGATACTTTGAAATTAGGCAAAGGAAGTGATCCAAGGACAGGAAGTTTTGTTTTCTTATATACCCCTGAGAATTTTTTCTTGGGAACAGAGCGATTTTTTCTTCAGCCGATGTTCACTGGTACAAGAATAATTATCAAATCCTTCAAAGAACTTGAGAATAGGAAAATAGGAAAAAAAATATTCTCTATTTTTAACAATGGTGGAATCAACAAAGTTATTGAAATAGAAGCAGCAATTTTGGCAGGTGAGGTTGTTAGTATTAATGGCAAAGATGTAAGACCAAAGCCTAAAGAAAATCCGATGATAATTGTTCAGCCTCTAAGTGTTGCTGATGAATTGAAAAAACTAAGCTTACTTCTAAAAGATAGTCTGATTACAAGGGAGGAATTCGAAGCCCAAAAAAAGAAACTTCTCGGACAGTGATTCATGGGCAAAAAGGTAGGTTTCGTCTAAATGTTTCACCATTGTTTCACCTAAAAAGAAAAAATCAATCAAATACTTGTTTCAACTTATTGAAAAACAGGTTTTTACATTTATAATTTTAGGTTTTGTTCGATTCCCGTACGGACTACAAAAAAAAGCTTCTTTTAAAGCAGCTTTTTTTTTGACCAGAACCGGACCCTTTAACTGGCTCCAATCCGGAAAACCCTACTCCTGAACCACGGTGAAATACCCATGCCTGCTGCCCTCCGGACGAACAAAACGATAGAAATACACACCGGGGTTGCCCTGCCAGTCGTTTTTGTAATCCTTGGTTTCAAACATGGGCAATCCCCACCTGTTGTAAATTTCAAGTCCAGATCCAGGGTAATACTCCAGGTTTTGGACCTGTAAGCAAGATCCTGGCCCGCATATTCCACAGCTCTGAGGCTTCGCTCCCCATGACGTGGTAGCTATGGGTATTCGCTCACATCTTGCAAATAAGAACCCGGATCGACAAAGGAGAGGAAGCAAAAAAAAGCAGGAACCTTTTGGATTCCTGCCTTTTGAAAAACCTGTTCTCTGAGCCCCTTCAGATATTCACCTGAAGGATTTCAGCCTTATAGAATCTGTACTTTGGCTTGAAGAAAAGTTCCGGTTTGTGTCTGAATATTAACCAGGTAAATACCTGCTTTTAAATCAGATACATCCAGTTTGCCTGTTGTATTATTCAGCTCAAGTTGAATACGCTGTCCTGTTACGGAGATGGCCTCTGCTTTTGCAGCCATTTGTCCTTCTGGTAAACGCATGGTGATTTGGTTTTGACCTGGGTTGGGGAAAGCTTCAAAAGAGGCAAATTTCCGGGCATCTTTTACCGAAGTCACCGCTGGCAACAATACAGCAGTTCCTGATGGAAGGACTGCCAGCAATCCAAATCCAGGACCATTCTGATTGGCGGAAGGTGTCAGGAACCCAGATGCCATGACAACCATTGCGCTGTCTGGAAAAGATCCAAGCGGGGCCAGAAAAGTAGCTACAACACCTGCCTGAGCGGAGTCGGTCACTTCCAGATTCAAATTTACATTCGGTGCTCCGAGGTAGGATGTAAAATTCCGGAAACCGGCATTGTTAACCAGGGTTGCTCCGCCCTGAACACGCACATCTACAAAAGGGGCGTCGGTACAGGCATGCAACACACGGACTTCAGTATTGTTACTGGTAGTGGAGGTAGATGCAATTTCTCTTGCACCAGGAAGAATGGTAATGTCGAAGCCGGTAGCAATACCATCGGGATTTGCGGCATAACCTGTGGTTGAAAGCAAGCCGGTAGCTACGAGTGTGTATGATTCTCCGCCTGCCAGTTCGTAGGTCTGGCGAAATGCCGGGTTGCTGGTGTCTGTACTGGCAGAAGCTCCCTTCAATGCAACAGTTAATGGGACCCCGGCATCCAGATTCACGAAAGGAGTCGCTTTACGGAAATCAAGTCCCGGAACTGCCTTGCCTCCGTTTACAAAAACATCAACCGCGGGGGCACTGGCTGAATTATGAACAATCTGAACCCTGGAAATCGCTTTAGGTAACTGAATGGCTTGCCCCGTTGGGGTGAAAGCCCAAATACCAAAAGCCGGACCATTTTGACCATTTACCTGATTTGCAGCCGGGTTGAAATATCCTGAAGCCAAAACCAATAGACTGCTTCCCGCTAAGCCTGTGAGAGGTGCATTGTAAGCCAACAGATTGGGACTACCTGATCCGGGTGCAATTTGAATGGTGTAAGATGCGGCCGGAACAGGAATGTATCCTGAAAATCCCCGAAAAGGCGCATTTTCCACAAGGGTGGCTACACCCTGCGCTTTGATATCAACAGTTGGGGCATCAGTAACACCGTGAAAAATCCGAAGGTCTACATTTCCGGGCAGAGCAGATGTAGATTTCGCATCTGGAATCACCGTGATATCAAAGCCTGTAGGAATCCCTTCAGGGTTTGGAGCCTGGGTTGTGCCGAGATTTCCGTTGGCAATCAGGTAATATCCTGTACTTGCTGCCAGTGTGTAGGTCCTGAAAAAAACCGGGTTACTGGTGTCGGCTTGTGTGGAGGTCGGCTTGATGCGCACCTGAAGCGGAACTCCTGAAGGCACATTGAGAAATGAAGATGCAGCTCTGAAGGGTACATTGGTCAGAACTTTGTTCGCGTTAACATAAATGTCAACCGCAGGTGCATTTGGCGCATTGTGCACTACCTGCACGCGGGCATCCTGTGCTTTGGAAGTTAGCCCAAGCGCAACCAATGCTGCCGCTAAAAAGAGTTGAGTTTTTTTCCTGGTCATTTTGTTTAAGTTTAAGGTGTTAATTGTTCAACAGAATGTAAGAACAAACTTAAGCCCATCGGGTTTAAAAAAGCATATGGAAAAAATCAATACCATTTCAAAAAGTTGATATTGAACGTGTTAAGGGAAAGTTTAGAATTCAAAAGTGCTGCTCATTTTCCGAATCGGGCTTTCTGGCTGCCCTGGGATGGAATTCCCTGATCACCTGTTGCAGATAGCCGAGGTCCAGGTGGGTATAAATCTCGGTAGTGGTTATGCTTTCATGGCCCAGCATTTCCTGAATCATCCTTAAGTCGGCTCCACCCTCAAGCAAATGGGTTGCAAAAGAATGCCGGAAGGTATGGGGAGAAATCTTCTTCCGGATACCGGCAATTTTTCCGGCCCTGACAACAATAGAAAACAATGAAATTCTGCTCAGGTTTTTCCCTGAAGGGTTTAATATCAGGTAATCTGAAAAGTCCAGATGGATTTTTCCCTGATCCCGAACCATGGTTTTATAGGTACGGATGGCAGCCGCAGCTTCTTCCCCGAGAGGCACCAACCGCTCTTTATTGTTCTTGCCGATTACCCGCACAAAGCCCTCTTCCATAAAAATCTGACTAATGCGAAGCTGGCTCAGTTCAGAAACCCTTAACCCGCAACCGTACAACAATTCAATCACCACCCTGTCACGAATCTGTGCGGCACCATTTCCTTCGAGAATGTGGAGGATTTTTTCTATTTCATGCACTTCGAGCACCGAAGGCAGTTTTCTGGGCAGCGATGGACCGGGAATGAGCTCTGCCGGACTGTCCTTCATTTTCTCGTCATAAACAAGCCATGAAAAAAAAGCCTTGATCCCCGACAATATCCTGGCCTGGGAATAAGCAGCAATTCCGGTCTCTGTCAATTCCTTTAAAACAGCTTCCACATTTTGTTTCACCACCTCTTCAGGTAGAATCCAAATGGCTTGGTTTTCAAGATGACGCCGGAGGATATCTACATCATGCCCATAGGCATTTCTGGTGTGGATGGAGGCCGATCGCTCCAAACGTAAATGCTGTAAAAATTGCCGCTGCCTTTGTTCCCAAATCGTCTGGAAGGCATCTTTGGTTAACACGATGATCTGAAATATGGATTTCAAAGGACGAAAAAACCTTGAAATCTGATAAGTATTCTTTCCATTTGCGACCAAAGACAACTTATGAAGATTCCACCTTTAGCCCGTCCCGGCGATCTGATCCTTATTGTAACTCCCTCGTTTGCCGGCGAAACCAGGGAGCTTGAACTGGGTATCAAAACCTTGGAAAACCTTGGCTTTAAGGTAGAAACCAGTGCAAATGCAGCAGGAAAAAACTGGGGAAGATTTCCTGCAAACGATCAAAATCGCCTCGATGATCTTCAATGGGCACTGGATCATCCAAAGGCAAGAATTGTTCTTTGTTTCAGGGGTGGATATGGAATGACAAGAATCGTGGACAAATTAAATTTCGAAGGCATCAGCAGGTTTCCAAAATGGGTAATTGGTTTCAGCGATATCACACTATTGCACAGCAAGCTTCAGGAGGTTGGTCTGGCATCTCTCCACGGACCTATGCTGGCACATTTTGCCCGGCCCGACCATAAACCTGCATGCCTGGAAGCAATTGACTTTATTACAGGGAGGCAACCTTTTCTGAAATATGTACTTCAGGCGGTCCAAACCTCATCTGAGGAACAATCAGGGACCCTTCGGGGAGGCAACTTAAGTCTGCTGTCGCACCAACTTGGGAAAAAAACCCACGATTTCCCTGAAAACACGGTTTTGTTTCTGGAAGAAGTTGGAGAGGCCTATTACCGAATCGACAGAATGCTTTGGCAGTTGTCAAGATCCGGATCATTGGACAACTTATCCGCAATTGTTTTGGGACAGTTTACAGATTGCCTTTCCGACGATTTTCCGCTTACCATTCCCGAAATGATCCTTGAAAAAACAAAAGTTCCCATTTTTTCCGGACTCCCGGCAGGACATGGGGTCCCGGGATTCCCGGTGGTTTGTGGCGGAAAGGTCACCATAAGGAAAGAAGAGGGTGCCTGGGTTTTTTCCCAAACAGCGAGGACTATTTCTTCAACTCCAGAAATTTGATGTGACTGGGATACCTTGAGGTATGAAAAAGCTTGATCCGGGCTTTCTGAAAATCCTCCGGTCGGGCAGCATAAATATTGGTGAACTTCTGAGGATTGAGATCCACCAACGGGAACCAGGAACTCTGAACCTGAACCATGATCTTGTGGCCAGCCTTGAAGGTATGGTTGATGTCGCAGAGTTTAAAATTCAACTCGTTCACTTCATTGACAATCAAAGGCTCTGGCTTTTCGAGACTGTTTCGAAATTTGGCCCGCATTACATCTCCTCGTACCAACATCTGATATCCGCCCATTTTGTTGCCGTTCTCAGGCAAAGCACCCTGATCCGGAAAAACATCAATCAGCTTCACTACAAAATCTACATCATCGGTGCTGCTGGATACAAAAAACTCAGCATCCAATGGGCCTGTAAAAGTGATGTCGGTTTTTAGCGGCTCGGTCTGGTAAACAAGCACATCAGGCCTTCGTGAGGCAAACCTCTGATCCTCCACCATATACTCTTTGGTCATCTGTGTACTGATGACGTTGGAAAATGGAACAGGCTTGGCAGGGTCACTGGTGTATTCATCGAAATTGTTGGAAGAGCCCAGTCCTTCAGCTGAAAGAGACAATTTACCATTTGGGAACAAATAGAGTTCCTTTTCTGTGGCCTGTTCCGGTGGCCAATTTTTATAGGCCTTCCAGACGTTTGATCCGGTTTCGAACATGTAGGCCTCCGGCAATTCCAATTCTGAATCTCCTTTCAGGTAGTGGTTGAAAAACTCGTATTCAATTTTTTTTCTGTAAAAAACCCCTGTCTTGCTCTCAAAGTCTATGTCGCCCAATTTCTGAGCATCCCCTCTTGCCCACATTCCGTGACTCCAGGGGCCCATCACCAAAAGGTTGTTGGCTTTAGGGTTCTTTTTCTCAATGCTTTGGTAAAGATTCAGTGCACCATAAAGGTTTTCAGCATCAAACAATCCACCAACAACCAATGTGGCTGCTTTGATGCCCTTAAAATGTTGCAACGCATTTCGCTCTTTCCAGAAGGCATCGTATTCCCCATGGGCCATCAATTCATTCCAAAAAGGAATTTCATAGTTCAGATATAATTTGTTGGCATTTTCAAGAGGGCCAAGTTGTTTGAAAAAATAGTAACCATCCGGAGTTCCATGGTTGAAAGGAGGGTTGTTCTCTATGGTAAGTGCATTTCGGATCTTTCCGAAGGAGGAAAAAAAGTTGAATGCATGGGGCAGGAAAAAAGCTCCGTTATGGTGAAAGTCATCTCCAGCAAACCAATCCATCACCGGCGCCTGAGGTGAAACAGCTACCAGGGCCGGGTGGTTGCTCAAGGCACCCATCGCGGCATAAAA
>JBIPNA010000348.1:0-3834 GCA_044375665.1 Catalimonadaceae bacterium | reverse complement strand
TGTTCTCATCCATTTGGACCACCCCAGAAGGAAAAAGGCTTAGCTGATTGAAGATTTTACCCGAACCTGGCTTCAGGATTTTTCGGCGTTTGGGATAAGCCAGTTTTAAATAACCAAAAGGATCTTCCAGACTGATGTTTAGGGCCTTTTGAATTCCAATAGAGACCAATGCCTCTGGAATTTCACCCTTGACAGACAGGGAAAAGCTACCCTGACGCACCGAAGTATCCAAACGACTAACCCGCACCATTTCAGGTGATATCCCAACCATTTCCACAACCATCTGGCCATCCCCGTAAACCAATGATGCTTTATCTTCAAGAACTTCAAAACAGGCTTTTACACCTGAGATATGCGAAATGGCATTTAATCTGGAAGAATCCAGGTAAAAGAACTTACCCCTCTTTGCCTCGATTCGAAAATCAGGGTCCTGAAAATGATAAACCTTTCTGAGCAAACCCTCAAATCCGTTAAATGCAGAAAGGACCAGCATCATAGCCATTGATCCAAGGAAAATCCCAAGGAAGGATAATAAGGATAGTAATTGCACCGTGGAGGCTTTCCTCAAAGCAAAAATGTACCGCAATGCAATCCTTATTACCAACATGGGGCAAAAATGGAACATTTTAAAGCCTGAAAAAAAAGTAAAAAATGACCAAACAATCTGCGGCAGGACCCCAACTCTACCAAACATTCTTTTACCTTTGCGGTTCGTTTTCAATTGTTAAACCATGAATTGTAAAAGCTTTACTCACAACCTCATTGCCTTAACCCTTGCTGGTTTGGTTTTGGCAATCCCAGGCTTTGGTCAGGACGCATCTATGCGGAAAGCCAATCTGGATGTCCGTTCAAAAAAAGGTGCAGGAACTTCTGCCCTTGGAATTAAGGGCCACTTAAAACCAGGAAAAAAGCAGGTAGTACCAGGTGCCTTACCATTTAAAGGCCTGGACAACAAGGCCCCAGGCGACACTCTTTATTACCAGCCTTTTGAATTTGCCACCTGGCCGGCAGATTTGATCCGTCTTAATCTGGACGGGAAAGCTCCTGGAAACAATCCGGGATCTACCATCAATACCCAATTGTTTGGTAACAATGCATGGGTAACCACAACCCAGGCGCCAGATCCCAATCGTTTTGCGGCTTCGTTGTCCTGGACTGTCCAAAGCGGCGCTGTAAACAGATGGATGGTAACCCCTCCGATTGCACTTACGGAAGGCAACAAACTTCGTTGGAAAGCAAGGGCTTCAAACGCAAATTTTCCAGATGGATATGAAGTCCGCATTTGCACCAACTGCCCAAATGATATTGATGCAAGCAATGTTACAGGTGCCTTTTCAACGCTTATTTTTTCGATAGATGAGGAACAGACTTCTGGTCAGTTTATTGACCGTGAAGTTTCATTATCAGGATATGCCGGACAAACAGTTCGCCTGGCTTACCGCAATATTTCAAATGACATGGACCGCCTTTACATCGATGATGTTCTGGTATACAAAGTCCCTGGAATTGACCTGACTGCACAGCAGATTTTTTCACCTGACACAAGCATTTATGATTGTGCAAAATCGAATTTCCCGGTAGTAGCAAGTGTTGGGAATTCAGGTTCTCAGACAGCTTATGGAGTTACTGTAAAGGTTACTTCTGTTGGACCCATTGTTGATTCTGTAAGCCTGGTTTTGGATAGTCTGACCAAGGAGACCATCGATACATTGGCATTTACCGATGGCCTGGATTTATCCGCAGCCGGTGATTATCAAATTACATTAAGAGTATCAGGAACCGGAGATGGCATTTTATCCAACAACTCCACCACCACAACATTTACCAATTCAGGGCCCACCTCAGGTGCTTTCAGTCTTGATTTCGAAGAATTAACAACCGCCAGTCCATTGCCCCCAAACTGGAAAACCAATACCCAGTTTCTACCATTTAATGAAACCGGTGGTTTGAGCGGATCGATCGGACTTGAATTGCCTGTCTTTAACAACCTTGGTCAATTTGGGACGTTTAATGAAGGATTTTTCTGGTCAGGAGCTTACGACAATCTTCCTGCAGGAGCTACACTTTCTGTAAAATACCGTCTTTCGACCTTAACCACAGATGACTATCAATTGGCTGAAGGAGACTCTGTTTCGATCATTGTTTTGAAAAACTGTCAACCAACTTCTGCAACCTTTCATCTAACAGCCGCCAATCAGAATCTAAGTACAGACTATCAGAAATTATTTGTGCCGCTTTCTGGTCTTAACCTGACGCCTACCGATCAGTTGAACATTATTTTCCGGGCAAAAGCAGCTCCTGCAACTTCTGTTTTCATTCTTAACCTGGATGATGTTGCCCTCGGAACAATTGCGGAAAACGATATTGCAGTAGTGGATGTGGAAGTTCCAACAAACACAATTATCAAAAGGAGCCAGTTTCCTCCTTACCAGGTGAAAGGTTCTGTATTCAACGAAGGAAGTACCACATTATCACCCGTGAGAATAGTGGCTACTGCAGCTCCTGCAACATTGGAAGATACTGCAAGGATTTCTTCTCTGCCAGGAGGTTTTTCAAAACCATTCAGCACAACACCTGGAATTGCCTTAACAGAATCCGGAGACTACACAATAAATGTAACGGCAAGTACCCCAGGGGTTACGGATCCCAATACAGACAATAACTCCATCTCCTTCCCGATCACAATCAGTGACAGTACGATGGCGAAAGATTTGGGAGAACCTCTTAACGAAACTGGTCTTGGCTATGGCGCAACCTCTGGTGGAAAACGAATCATGGCAAATGCCATTTCTACAACTGCAAGAGATACTTTAACATCAGTTTCTGTGTTCCTGGGAACTTTGGATACCGATTGCAGAGGAAAAGCATTCTTCGCCAGTCGTAACGCAGCCGGTACAGGCTGGAATGAAGACAGCTCCGCAACTTCAGTAGATCTTCCGGTTGATCTTAGCAATTCCTGGGTTCCGCTTCGTTTTCGTTTGCGTACCGGAAACAATCGGGATCGCGGTCGTGCAATAACTCCAAACTCAACAAACCTGTATGGAATCAAGATCAGTGCAGGAAACGTCAGACTATCATTCAACTTTGAAAACATCAGCGATGATGGCTCATGGATCTGGCTTGGTGGGCAATGGTTGGGCACACAGGATCTCACTATTGGTTCTGTTGTTTTCTTCATCCGTCCAAACTTCGGTCGTCCATCCACGCTTGTAAGTGCAAGCCAGTTGGAGCAAAGTCTGAATTATTCAGAACTGGTTCCCAACCCAGCTTCCGGCAAAAGCCAGTTGGCTTTGATGATGAACAAGGGGAAAGAAGTTAACATTCAAATTTTCACCGTAGAAGGAAGAGAGGTAAGTTCTACCGCTTCGTTTGCACAAACCGGTGCAAATAGAA
This sequence comes from Catalimonadaceae bacterium, assembly GCA_044375665.1. Classification (GTDB taxonomy): domain Bacteria; phylum Bacteroidota; class Bacteroidia; order Cytophagales; family Flexibacteraceae; genus CAMDMI01. Next base: position 441 of record JBIPNA010000348.1, on the reverse strand, counting down.
TCGATCTTCCGGTATCCGGACTGAAAAGAGGCCTTTACCTGGTTCGGGTAAGTGCCGATGGCTTTGCCGCTACCAAGAAATTGGTTATCGAGTAAACTTCAAATCAAGATTATTACTTCAGAAAAGACACAGCTCCTGCTGTGTCTTTTCTATTTTTGGCCCATGGAAGTCTTTCTTCGTAACAACACTGCGAACTTTTTAACATGCCTGAATTTGTTTGCCGGCTGGATGTGTCTGGTCCGGTTCTCAGAAAGTGGCCTTGATGCCATTGACGAAATAAAAATGTGGCTCATTGTTGCTGGTTTGGCCGATTTCCTGGATGGTTTTGTTGCCCGCCTGCTGAAATCTCAATCCCCTTTGGGAAAGGACCTTGATTCACTCGCAGATGCAGTGACCTTTGGTATCGTCCCCTCTGTTGTAGCGTATGGTTATTTTTCTGAG
>JBIPNA010000464.1:0-2626 GCA_044375665.1 Catalimonadaceae bacterium | reverse complement strand
TCTGAGATGACCGTGGAAGGATATGATTTTCTTAAATACTTCGCTGCTCTGGTAGCTGTGTTTTCCGTCATCCGATTGGCAATTTTCAATAATGACCAGCGCCAGGTCCAGGGATTCATTGGTGTTCCAACCCCGGCAAATGCCTTTTTCCTGGTTTTTTCAACAGCGATGTTTTTGATTCCGGGATTTAACGTAGGTCCCTGGTTGTATTTAGGCCTGGTATTATTAAGCAGTTTTTTACTCGTTTCCCCTTTGCCGCTCCTTGCTTTAAAATTTAAATCCTATGATTGGAAATCAAATTGGGCAAGATATGTGTTAATAGCATTGTCTCTTGGCTGCATCGGTTTTTTTGGCGACCTTGCCGTTCCTCTGATTTTCGTCCTTTACATATTGATTTCTTTGTCTCAGAATATTAAAACTACCCATGAAGTTTAAAGCTGTTGTTGAAGTAATGCCCCAAAAGGAAATCCTTGACCCTCAAGGGAAAGCTGTTGAATCTGCGCTTCGATCCTTATCCTCCATGGAAGTAGGACAAGTTCGGATAGGAAAGCGAATTGAGTTTTTAATAGACGCTGAATCCAGCGAAAGTGCCAAAACAGAAGTGGAAACCCTAAGCCAAAAATTACTTGCCAACCTCATCATGGAAGATTTCCATGTATCTCTTGAAAAAATATAACTCGCTGGAAAATAATTTTCCGGTCATCCCGTTTTTGTGCCATGAATCCAATTTTCCCGCCCCTCTTCAAGGCAAGTATATTTTTTCTATTTCCGTTTACCCTGATTGCCCAGCAATCAAACTGGAGTCTTTACCAAAAAGTTAATTGGGAGCCGATCATTAAGATCCAATCCAAACATCAGGACCCAGAAAAATTTCTCTCGTGCACCAATTGCCAAACCTTCAATGGCAATCCCAAGATTGCCGAATATCCAATTTTTGTCTCTGGAAAGGACCTTAAAGAAGTCAACATTTCTTCATCTGAATGGACTGAAGTTCCCTTTTGGGAATTAGCAGGAATTGACACTTCCGGGATCCTGGCTTCAAAACCAAAACTTAATTATTTTGAAGGGTCAAAACATCGGGAGACCGGAACCTGGATAATTGTGCCTCTGTTTCGGAAATTTGGCCCTAATTGGGAAAAGTGTCAATCATTCACATTAAGCGGAAAACAATCTTCCCATACCCAGAATTCTATTTCCAGAATCAATACACAGACAGATGGGGTCTTCAAAACCGGCAATTGGGTAAAAATAGCCGTAACACAGGACGGAGTTTACCAAATAACCGCTGCTGATCTGAGTAATTTTGGTTTAAACCTCATTGAAAAGAATTCTGGTTTTATTAAAATGTATGGAACCGGTGGAAAAATGTTGCCGGAGGCCAGCAGAGAGTTTAATTTTCAAAATATTCCTGAGATTCCAATAGCTGTTGAAGATGGTGGAGACGGTATTTTTAATGCCAATGACCGGATCTTATTTTATGGTCAGGAACCAAACAGTTGGGTTTTGAACGCCGGAAATCGTGCATATGAATTTCGTCCTAACCTCTATTCAGATACTTCCTACTATTTCATAACACTGTCGAATTCACCTGGAAAACGAATCCAAACCGTTGCAAGTCAGGCAAATGCAGATGTTTGGGTGAATAGCTATTTAGAACGATGGGTTTATTCGCCTGAAAAAGTAAACGTCCTGGCTCTGGGGAGGACCTGGTATGCTGATGTTTTTGACTTCAATACTTCTAAAGATGTTAATTTCGATGTCTCTGGTCATAATCAGGATTCTTTATTTAAAGTTCGGGTAGGTGTTATGGCAAGGACTGGCGTTGCCTACCCTTTCAAATTAAAAGCAAACAACCTTTTATTAACACCCGATTTAATCCCAGGCACCACGTCATTATCGGCGCCATATTCGAATTATGGAAGTGAAGTAACCGCATTCCGGACTTTTGGAAACACAGGCCAATTAAACAATCTGAATATCAACCTCGAATACCTGAAAGCAGGAAACCAGCAGTCAATTGGTTACCTGAATTTTGTTGAATTAAATGGATATCGGAACCTGGCATGGACCAATCGGAATTTTGGCTTTCGGTCCTTTTTATTTCCCAACCAAAATGTGGGTTATATTTTTTCAGGAATTCCTGCGGGATTCCGGGTTTGGAATGTTTCCCGGGCTGGAAATTGCTTTCAGCAAAGCCTTCAAGGAAACCAAATGGTCGTTAATCAAGATACCATTCAGGAATTCTTTGCCTTTAATCCTGCAAACCTTCCCAGACCTGTTCAGTTTAAAAGGCTCGCGAATCAAAATTTAAAAGGGATGGAAAGCCCCAACCTTGTCATTATTACGCACCCTTCCTTTGCCGAAGAAGCGAACCGACTCGCAGATTTTCGCCGAAACAACGACAATCTGACTGTAGAAGTAGTTACTCCAGAGCAAGTCTACAACGAATATTCTTCTGGCGCTCAAGACATTACAGCAATCCGGAACTTCTCCATGGATTTGTACCATAAATCACCTACATCCAAATTCCGATACCTCCTTTTGTTGGGAGATTGTTCGTTTGATTATAAAAACCGCATTTCCGGAAATACAAATTTTGTCCCAACGTATGAAAGTCCACAGTCCT
>JBIPNA010000199.1:0-6488 GCA_044375665.1 Catalimonadaceae bacterium | reverse complement strand
GGAAATCCAAGACGATGTAATTCCAATTCGGAACTTTCCCCAAACATCGATCCCAGGGAGCCCAGGCTCACAGCTGCCTATGCGATCATGATGTCTATGGATGGCCACCCAACCATCTTTTTCGAAGACCTGTTTGATGTAGGTACAACAGGAAAAAGGTTTACCCACCTCCCTACCAACGAAACGGATCTCCCCATACGTCAATCTATTGCCAACCTTATCCGATGCCATAAGAAATTTGACTTCAAGTCGGGTGGATACCGTGTCAGGTCTTCGGAACCCACCGTCTTTTTTGATGGCAGCAATGCCCAGGATCTGATCGTTTTTGAGCGTTCTGCAAAAGCCATCATCGCTGTTACCGACAATTTTACAACAGCTCAGGCAGCCTGGATTGATTGCGATTTTCAGGTGGGCACTGTTCTTAAAGATTATACAGGCAATTTTCCGAATGTTACCGTGGTGACCAGACCCAATGGAGTTCCAGGTGGTAGGGTAAGGGTTCAGGCTCCGCCTTGCAATGGAACCGTGAACAACACCATCGCCAAAGGAGTGGCCATTTATGCCCCTGCAAATCAGGAGGCTTTTTTCAACCAGCCTTTTCCTTTGGCCAACCGGCAGACCACCCACGAATGGGAAATGGCCGACGACCTGGGCGACAGCAATCCAAGGTCTTTGAGGCAGGGAGGTGCACTTCCGGCCAATTCCAAGGAGATTCGAAGGGCAGGTAAAATCTATGCAGAAGGCGGGAAAACCATCATTTACCGCCTCTTCCCCTCTTTCAACCGGGACCTCACCCTCTTGCTTACCGATGGTTGCGGTCAGGTGCTGGATTCGGTACGGGGTTCGGGAAATCTTGTCAAAACCTTTACCCCGGCTTTGTCGGGCTGGTATCATCTCGCTGCAAGAAATTCATTGGATACCAACAGCAGTCAAAGGGTATGGATCCGCGTCAACTACACGGCTCCCGATTCTGTTGATGCCTTGGCGACCCGGTCCAGATTGCTTCCCTATGTTGATCTTGGCCCGAACCGCTACGGTTGCACGGGGAGCAGCATCTCCCTCAATGCCAATTTTGATGCAGGTTTGAGCTACGTTTGGAAGGATGGAATCGGAAATCAGATCGGAACGAATCCTACACTGAGTGTCAATCAGGCCGGAACCTATTCTGTAGAACTGACCAATCCACAAACCGGTTGTAAAGCCCGGGATACCATCACCATTTTTTCTTTTGAAAATCCTCCGCCGGCGGCTGTGGTTATCCGGGTTGGCGATACCCTAAAACTGACCAACGTTACCCCTGGTGCCCATTATCAATGGCGGATCAACGGTGCTTTAAGTGTAAATGACACCCTTACCTACCTGATTATTCCAACCAATGCCCTGAGCATCAATCTCATTACCCGAAACGATTTCGGTTGCCAGACAGTAACCCCAAACCTGATTTCTTCAGTCGATGCGCTGACCGATGGATCACCGGAGGTTATGTTGTTTCCTAATCCTGCAAGTGCACACCTGGGATACCGGTTTGAGGAACCGGTTCGTGAAATTCTGATTTTTGACATTCAGGGCCGGAAAGTGCTTTCGGTTGAAGGGGCAGGAATTTCAGGCGAAGAAGGGGTGCTGGATATTCATTCCCTGAAAAACGGACTCCATCTTGTTCGGATTATAGGACTGAATGGTCTGACCTGGTCAAGAAAAATTCTGGTTCAGAAATAAGAACCCGGTTCGAATTGTAATCCAGGCTTTCCCGTCGGGGAAGCTTGGCTACCTTTGTCCCCATGTTGGAACAGGAAATCCGGAAGCGCCGGACATTTGGCATCATTTCTCACCCCGATGCGGGTAAGACTACCCTGACAGAAAAACTACTCTTGTTTGGAGGAGCCATTCAAACTGCAGGCGCAGTAAAAAGCAATAAAATTACCAAGGCCGCCACCTCCGATTTCATGGAGATCGAAAAGCAAAGGGGTATTTCCGTGGCTACTTCCGTGATGGGCTTCGAATATGAAGGGTACAAAATCAACATCCTGGATACACCGGGGCACAAGGATTTTGCCGAAGATACTTTTCGGACGCTCACCGCTGTGGATTCAGTAATTCTGGTGATCGATTGTGTAAAAGGGGTAGAGGAACAAACCCGCAAACTCATGGAAGTCTGCAGGATGCGAAATACACCGGTCATCATTTTCATCAACAAAATGGACCGGGAAGGACAGGATCCCTATGACCTTTTGGATGAGGTTGAAAAAGAATTGCATATCCATACCCGACCACTTACCTGGCCCATTGGGATAGGCGCCGGATTTCAGGGGGTGTACAACCTCTTCGAACAAAAGCTCCTGCTTTTTTCCAACACAAAAACCCGGAAAGCAGACGATGTGGTGGCATTTGAAAGCCTCTCAGATCCAGAGTTGGACCGTAGAATTGGGGAAAAGGCGGCAAAACAACTTCGGGAAGATGCAGAACTGATCGAGGGTGTTTTCGAACCCTTTGATGAAGAATTGTATAAAGACGGATACCTGGCTCCGGTTTTTTTCGGTTCCGCGGTCAACAACTTCGGCGTGCAGGAGCTGCTCAACACCTTCGTGCGGATTGCGCCTCAGCCACGTTCCAGGCAAACCGAAACCCGATTGGTTCAGCCTGAGGAAAAGGCATTTTCAGGTTTTGTATTTAAGATCCATGCAAACCTTGACCCCAATCACCGGGACAGGATTGCTTTTTGCCGTGTGGTTTCCGGTACCTTCGAAAGGAATGTCTTTTACCAGCATACCCGTCTCGACAAAAAGCTTCGGTTTTCCAATCCAAATATGTTTATGGCCAATGAGAAAACAGTTGTAGACCAGGCATTTCCCGGCGATGTGGTTGGATTATATGATACAGGCAACTTTAAAATCGGCGATACCCTGACCGAAGGTGAAAACCTTCGCTTCCAGGGAATTCCATCGTTTTCTCCTGAAATTTTCAAAGAGTTGATCAACAAAGATCCCTTTCGGGCAAAACAACTGGAAAAGGGAATCCGGCAGCTAACAGATGAGGGTGTGGCACAGTTGTTCACCCAGGAGCAAGGCAGCATCAAAATTATCGGGACAGTAGGAGAGCTTCAGTTTGAGGTGATACAGTTCAGGCTGTTGCAGGAATATGGTGCTGCCTGTAGCTTTCATGCGGTTCCTTATTCCAAAGCATGTTGGATCACTTCCGAAGACCGGGACGCCCTGGCCAATTTTATCCGGATGAAAAGCCGCTACATCTGTTATGACAAAGAAGACAGACCGGTTTTTATGGCCGATACCCTGCGAAATCTGAAATCTGTTCAGGACTATTATCCGGCCATTTCATTTCACTTTACCTCAGAGCTGAACCTCGAGCAAAGGTTTGATGCCAATACCTTAACCCGGTATTAACGGCTGGTACTGAATGCCATTTTTTGTTTTTTTTTGCATGGAGGTAACTCTGCATCGACTTATTTTTTAATTATGCAGACCTTTTGGAAGCCAATCTCCTTAAGAATAAATTTTTACATCAATTACCGCCACGAATTTTTTCAAGATGCAACTCCACAAAAAAGCTTGGATAGGCCTGTTAGTGGCCTTTCTGCCATGGATTCCAGGGAAGCTGTCTGCCCAGGATTTCTTCACCCAAAACTTTAATGCCAGTGCACCGGGAAACGCGTTTCCTGCAGGTTGGACCGCGATTAACGATGGAGCAGCCACTTCGGCATGGGTAGTGCAAAACCCATTCACCTACCAGGGTTCAAACCTGAATTTTCTTGGAAGTAACTATGCTTTTTCAAACGGAGATCCAGGTGGTTCAGGTTCCATTACCGATGTAACCCTTACCTCACCCTCATTCAATACCGCGTCAACTTCTTTGTTGTTTCTTGAGTTTGATCAGTTTTACCGTGATTACTCTGCTACACCAACCGATTCGGCGATTGTTGAAGTTTTTAACGGGACTGCATGGGTAAAAATCCAAAGCAAGGACGTTAGTACATCCAACAATGGAACCGGCTCGGAAAAAGTCACTTTCAACGTAACCGCATATAAAAATGCCGGTATGCGGATCCGTTTCCGGTATGTTGGCGAATGGCCCTGGTTCTGGGGAATCGACAACATCCGCGTATTCCAGCCCGCTGCTGCAGATATTGGGGTTACTGCCGTTCTTTCCCCAGTCGGTGATTGCGGACTTGGTGCCAACACCCAGGTGAAAGTCAGAATTTCCAATTTTGGATCTGCAGCCCAATCCAATTTCCCGGTCAAATACCAGGTAAACAACAATCCTGTAGTTACAGGTACTTTTTCAGGTACCATTCAACCAGGAGCTGCTGCAGAATATATTTTCCCCACCACAGCCAATCTTTCTGGTCCTAACGATTATTTTACTTCAGCCTGGACAGAACTTTCCGGAGATCCGGCAGCTGGAAACGACTCTACCAGAAATGTGAAATCCAAAAAAGCAGGTGCCGGATTTACTGCTGCTAATTTTCAGGGTTTTAACGGTACCAATCTCTCAACCCTCCATGAAGGTTGGAAAGAACTCTCTACTTCAAACCTGCCTTCTCCAATCGAGTCTGCATGGCGCCAGAGTACCGATGCCCAGCAGGTTGCATTCGGGACAGTTACCGCAACCATCAATCTATACACCAATACCCGGCGCGAATGGATGATTTCGCCATCTTTTGTGGTTGCTCCAAGTGCCGGTCTTACTTTTAAAATGGCGGTAACAGACTGGCAGTTTTCCGGTCCCGATGCCATGGGTGAAGATGACTCACTGAAAATTCTGGTTTCAAACAACTGCGGAGCTACCTGGAACTTCCTTACTTTTTTTGGAAAAAACTCCGGCCTTACCAAAAACCTGACCGAGAAAATTGTTCCCCTTACCGCTTATGAGGGACAGGAAGTCAGGCTTGCTTTTTATGCTACAGATGGACCGGTTGACAACCAGGAGGACTACGACCTTCATCTGGACGACATCAATGTGAGAATCCTTCCGGATAAAGATATTGGTGTAAACACCATCTCCGCTCCGCTTTCCGGTTGCGGCGTGGCAAATGCTGCTGTTCGTGTCAACCTGGTGAATACCGGGACTGCTGCCCAAACCAATTTTCCGCTTTGCTACACCATCAACGGTGGGGCCCCGGTTTGTCAGAACTTTACTTCAACGCTCAATCCCGGACAATCGGCCAACTTTACATTCAATCCTTCTACCGTTTTAAGCACACCGGGGGATTATGTAATTCAGGTGTATAGCGGTTTGGCCAGCGATGGAAATACGGCAAATGATACGGTAAAAGGATTTTCTTTTCAAAACCTTCCACTCATCAATACCTTCCCTTACTTCGAAAGTTTTGAAACCACCAATGGCGGATGGATTGCCGACGGGACTTTTAGTTCCTGGGCCCTGGGTACCCCTGCCAAATCCATCATCCAGGGAGCTGGGCACGGAAGCCGTGCCTACGTAACCGGGGGATTGGGAGCCGAGAACGCCAACTCCGATGAGAAATCTACTGTAGTCAGCCCTTGCATCAGTTTTGCCAATCTGCCCAATCCTATGATTGAAATGCGGGTTTGGTGGCATTCCGAAGCCGGAGTTGATGGTGCTGTGCTACAATCTTCCGAAGATGGAGGAGCTACCTGGAAAGTAGTGGGCCGGGTTGGTGACAATTACAATTGGTACAACACCCAGCCTGTTACCAGTTATGGGACCCTGGTTACTACAACCGAGCGTTTTGGATGGTCGGGCGGTCTCAATGACAACACAGGAAGCGGGCGTTGGATTACCGTAAGAAACCGCCTTAAAGGACTTGGAGGAAAATCCAATCTCCGCCTCCGCGTAGTGTATGGAGGCAACAATGCCAACCACGGAAACGGATTTGCTTTCGATGCAGTGCGCATTTATGAGCAACCGGATAACGATATGGCCATCCTGTCTATCACCAGACCGAACCCGATTGGTTGTGGTCTTTCAGATACCACCCGCATCGGCATCAGGGCAGTTAACCTTGGAAAAAGCCCCGTTACCGGACTTAGCCTTGGTTACAAGGTGATAGGCGGAACACCGGTAGTGGCAACAGTGTCCGGTCTTAACCTGGCCACCGATTCCATTCTCAACTACACTTTTGCTACAACCCAGGACTTTACAGCCGAAGCGACCTATTTCCTGGAAGCATGGACCGGCCAGACCGGAGATGCCTTCCGGCCAAACGATACTTTGCGCAACTTCTCCTTCCGCAGAAAAATTAACCTCACCGACACTTTGAAGTTTGATGGCTTCAATGGATTGAATCTGAACAGTTTATCCAGTGAATGGACAGTAGGTGTAGGATCTGGCCGGCCGGGAACCGCCTCAGTTAGCGGATGGAAAGCATCCACCGCAAATCAGGGTATTTCGATGAAGTCCACAACTTCAAGAACCAATATGTTCTCCATCAACAAAAATGACTGGATGTACAGCCGCGGTTTTAAAGTGCCGGAAAATGGATACCTGTTCTTCAA